>NZ_SMCO01000012.1 GCF_004346685.1 Sulfurirhabdus autotrophica | reverse complement strand
TTGCAATTTCGACTGGCTGGTCAAAAAGGCTCGGATGCTACCGCATCTCGCCCTCTTAACCAACATTACTCAAAATTGCACTTCATCCTTGAATCCGCCACCTATAAAAAGCAATATAAGTAACCCCAGCGTAAGTGGCACAAGCAAAAATAACACTTCTGAAATCACGATTCCGTTAGTTATAAATTTAAGTGCTTTCTGCATTTTGGTAAACTCTTACAGTTAATAAGCGGCCCCTTAGGCCAGTATATTTTTTAAAGAAACGAATAGCCAATCCAGTCATATCAATCTGCTATATTGATACTTCACGCACTGTTTGCTTATGGATATTTGAAAAACTTTAGATACCATATCGTCAATTTGAAATCCGAATGTTTTCTTTTTCAAATAGCATGAAATTAACCGCCTAAGCTGGCACATTCATTCCCCGCATTACTGCTGGCCGCGCTGAAATTTCATCAAACCACCTTTTCACTGCTGGATAATCAGCCAAATCCATCCCTTGCCACTCGTATCGGGATATCCAGGGGTAAGTCGCCATATCGGCTATAGAATAATCATCCGCCAGATAAGCATGTTCACTTAAATGCCTGTCCAGCGTGCCATACAACCGTTTCACCTCTTTGGAATAACGCTCAATCGCGTAGTCAGGTGCAAAACGGCGAAAATGATGCAATTGACCGCACATCGGGCCGATTCCACCCATCTGGAACATCAGCCATTGCAACACTTCATAACGCGCACGTGACTGTACTGGCAGGAAGCGCCCTGCTTTTTCCGCCAGATAGACCAGGATTGCGCCTGATTCAAATAACGAAATAGCGTTACCGTCCGGTCCCTCGGAATCAATAATGGCTGGAATTTTGCTGTTCGGGCTAATCGCTACCAAATCTGGTGCAAACTGTTCATCTTTGGTGATATCGATAGGGTGCACCCGATAAGGCAATCCCACTTCTTCCAGCATGATGGAAATTTTGCGGCCATTGGGGGTGCCCCAGGTATAGAGATCAATCATTTGCTTCCTCCTCGTTCTCGCCACCTAACCAGGCTTTAATAGCATCGAGGCGTGCAACATAGACTCGTTCTTTGATCAGCCTCGGTTCGCTGCACTGCTTAGCCACGGCACCGGCATCTACGCTTGATGCCGCTTCCAGTGCTTGGCGTAAATGCCCAGCTTGCTCATAGGTTTTTTCAGCATAACCCAGCCTGCCGCAGTAATCACATTCACAAGCCAGTAAAAAGGATTCAAAGCGCTCCCGCTGACGCAGAGCATCAGCTGATTGAAGCAACTTTAACAAAGTTGAAGCGCGCAATTCCAGAGCATGATGCGCGTCCCCATGAAACTGTGCCGTGGTCAGTGCCAGTTCGCGACAATCATTGGGCACACGCAAACGCTGAGATAGTTCACTGACCAGCCCGACACTTCGTGCTTCGTGACCGATGTGCCTTGGCCATTCTTCCTGTGGCGTGGTGCCCTTGCCTAAATCATGGGTCAGCGCCGCAAAGCGCACCGGCAGTGAGTAATTTTTGGATGCTGCATAATCCAGTACCAGCATGACATGCACGCCGGTATCTATTTCTGGATGATATTTTTCGGGTTGGGGTACGCCAAACAGGCGGTCTATTTCTGGCATGAGTCTTGCCAGTGCACCGCAACTGCGCAACGTTTCAAACATGCGCGAAGGGGTTTTTTCCATCATGCCGCGGGCTAGTTCCTGCCATACCCGTTCCGGTACCAACGCATCCACTTCCCCGTTTTGCACCATCTGCCGCATCAGCTCAGTGGTTTCTTCTGCTACTGTAAAATCTGCGAACCTCGCCGAAAATCGCGCTATTCTCAATATTCTGACGGGATCTTCTGCGAATGCTTCACTTACATGGCGTAATTTTTTGGCTTGTATATCGGCAAGTCCGCCAAAGAAGTCATACAGCTTTCCTTGATCATCTTTTGCGATAGCATTGATGGTGAGGTCGCGCCGAGCCAGATCTTCTTCTAACGTGACATCAGCAGAAGCGTGAATCTGAAAACCTTTGTAGCCGCGA
The DNA here is from genome assembly GCF_004346685.1 of Sulfurirhabdus autotrophica. NCBI lineage: Bacteria > Pseudomonadati > Pseudomonadota > Betaproteobacteria > Nitrosomonadales > Sulfuricellaceae > Sulfurirhabdus > Sulfurirhabdus autotrophica. The sequence continues at coordinate 107,866 of NZ_SMCO01000012.1, read as the reverse complement.
GCAGTTTTACGCTCAGTACGAGCTAACGCATATTCTTCTTGCGTCTCAGGATGCAGAAAAACCGGGAAATCCTTACCAACAGGACGAAACCCCAGCTTGACCATTTCTTCCGGTGTGCTGCCAACGACTACAAAGTCACGATCTTTTACTTGCAGCCCCAACAATTCATCACGTACGGCACCACCTACGGTATAAATTTGCATCGATATTCACCAGGGCATAGTTAGGGGGCATCCGGAAACATCTGTTTTTCCCCTCCACCTTGATGGGGGAGGGCTAGGGAGAGGGTGGTAATGCCTTGAAATTTAACCCCTCTCCCCAACCCTCTCCCACAAGGGGAGAGGGAGTTGCAGCATTTCTGGACGAGAACTAGTTAGTGCATCAAAAATCAGCGGCCAGCTTTATTCCGGAATGCCATATAGCGGCCTCGCGGTGTTACATCAGCCAGATAACCAGGCACAACCGCCTCTAGCGCTGTCGGTTTTACTCCCAGTGACACCAAGGCTTCCGACTTGCACACATTTTCCACTTGCATAGCGTAGTAGTCATCACGCGTCATTAGTTTTTTGCCCGGCATTAACTCAAGAGCCCATGCCTGCAGATAAGAAAACTGCTCGCCAAGTCGAATAATTTTTCGTTGAATACCCAATGTTTTTGCAACAAATTCCACTAACTGTTGCAAGGTATATTCTTTTGTCCCGCATAGATCATAGGTCTGGCCAAAGGTGGCGGAATTATTCAGACTATTGACGAAAGCCTGCGCAACATCTTCAACGAATACAGGCTGAAATTTTGCATCCGGATTTGCAAGAGGCAATACAGGGAAGCTTTTCACCAGACCCGCAAACAGATTCAAGAAGCTATCGCCACGACCAAAAATAACCGATGGTCTGAAAATGGTCGTTGCCAGTCCTGCGCCATGTACAAACTTTGGCCCATTGAGATACCAGTTTTCGTTCTCTTGATTTACCACGCTTGACTCTTGCACAATGACCTGACCAATTCCCTTGGAGCGCTGATAAGCGCTACGGGAAACAGGGTCGGCACCTAATGCGCTCATATGCAGCATACGCTTTACGCCTTTTTCGGCGCAGGCATGCACGACCTTGCGAGGCAGTTCAATGTGCGTTTCATGGAAACTGCCACGACGTGCGCTAGGTTTATCATTTCGGCCTGGGGTTTCCTCATGCAAAATCCCCACCAGATTGATAACCGCATCCATGCCTTCAAAATACTGACTCAATTCGATCGGATCAAAAATATTGGCTTCAACCACGTCTACAGTGGGCAGCACAATCAAGTGTTTAGCGCGCTCACGGCGGCGGGTCAACACACGGACATTGAACCCTTTTTCAGCCAACTGATGAACTACGTGGCTTCCTACGAAACCACTGCCACCCAAAACGCATATATTCTTGATATTCATGAGATTCCCTACAAGGTACGAGGCAAAACCTCAGATTCTAACGGTGACTGCCGCCTATTACCAGAGGCTTATGCAAATAAGAAGCATTCTGCTTAATCCCCTTCACCTTGTTCTGGGTCGCTGCCATTGGATTTACCCGGAATAGTCCCCATCCGTTGCTTTAAAGTAATCAGCTTCTGGCCAAATCGATTTGAATAGTACATGGCATTACTCATGACTTTTTTCACATAATCGCGGGTTTCGTTAAACGGGATGGATTCCGCATAAATTGCCCCTTCCATCGCCTTGTTATCACGCCAGCGCTTTGCCCGGCTCGGGCCGGCATTGTAACCAGCCGTTGCGAGCACAGGTGATCCATCCAGGCTATCCATCACATATTTGAGGTAGTAAGTACCAAACGAAATATTTGTATCGAGTTCATTGACCAAATGGCCTCTAAAATCTTTAATACCCAACCGGTTTGCAATCCATTTGGCCGTTGCCGGCATAATTTGCATCATCCCTGAAGCACCTACGCTGGACTGAGCCAGGCGCACAAACCGGCTTTCCTGACGAATCAATCCATACACCCATGCTTCATCCAGCCCCCATTGGTTCGCGTACACCTGCATCACATCACGATGAGGGGCCAGATAGCGTAAACTGAAATCATGGAGCTGCACCGTTTTGTCGGCCGTATTGATTGCACGGTCATACCATTCATTGCGTCTTGCCAACTCTGCAGCAGCCAGTAATTGCTTATCATCAAAATTGCGTATTGCCCATGCCCATTCGCGGTTTGCGTCTGTACGCAAATCCAGCTGATAAAGCACCAACGCACGACGTAATCCCGGCACGTTCTTTATTGCCTTGAGCTCGTCTTCACTGGCTTTATAACTTTCAGTAGGATTACCGACCACCACACCTAACTCTTCATTGGCAAGCTGTCCGTAAAAATGCGTTTCTTTGGAAAGAGGAGCATAAATGGCATTGGCTTGCACAACCTTCCCTTGCGCGCTCAGCGCCCTGGCTTTCCAGTAGCGCCATACCGCATTGCGCTGCTCCACTACCGACATTGCCTGAATACTCTCCAGCACTTCCGGCCAATTCTGTGCACGCAGGGCAGCCCGTACTTTCCAGCCCAGCTGACTATCATTTAAAGAGGCATTATCAACCTGCTTGAACCAGTTTAAAGCAACGGGGTCATGAACGCGTGCCGCGTAAAAAGCCATTTTCCCCCAAACGTAAGCCTGTTCAGCTGCGCTAAAATGTTCGCGAATTTTTTCCCAGTCAGTTTGCGCCTGGACAAGTTGAGTACGGGCAATGCGATATATGGCAAACATTGCCAATTCACGATCAGTCCGCGACTTGTAATTCAGCGTGTTTTTCTCAAGAAATTGATGGGGGTTATCGACGATTCGATCCAGCGTTCGCGCATCTGGCGCTTGTCCCGCTGGTAAATATTGAATAACCGCCTTCGCCACACCCACGTTACCCGCCTCAAGTGCCAGACGAATACGTATCCACACATCCTCACTTGTCAGCAACCCTTCTGCCATCAAAGCATCAAAAACTGGCGAACAACTTGTGGGTAAATCCGAACCATCAAACCAGATCGGTTTTGCTTCCTGCAAAACGACTTTATTGCCCAGACTTAGCCGCGCTTGATAGGCATAGCATGTCACATCTTTGTCTGCATTCAGCAATGCCGGGAATTCACTGAGAAAAAAATTCCATTGCTGAGCTTTCCCTAATCGCACTAACCAGTCTTTACGTAAACGGTCAGCCAATGGCGAATCTTCATAGCGTGTCGTAAAATTTCTGATCTCGGCTGGCGTGGCTTCTGCCATGTGCGACTGCAATTGCCAATAGGCAATATAAGGCTGCAATACGTAGCCATCCAGCTGCTGAGCATATTCATTGAAACGGTCAATTTTACCGGAACGATACGCATCACGCGCTGCGATAAACGTCTCTTCCTGAGATGCGGCAAATGCATTTCCCGCCTGTGACAATATCAGTCCCATTAATAAAACAACGAAACTTATACCATTCCACACATCAGCGTGCAGCAATTGCACACTCGTTTTCCGATTCACTCTCGACTCGCTTTGGATAATCTGATACTTTTTAGTCATTGCTGCTACTATTAAATTGCTTTTCCATGATAATAAAAGGATAGCACACTATGCCCTATATCAGTCTGAATCCGGCCACCAACAAAATATTAAAAACTTATACCAGCTGGGACACTCACCGTTTAGCCGAGTCGCTGGAAAAATCACGACTCACCCAGGAAGTATGGCGCCAAAGCAGCTTTGAACAGCGTGCAACGCTGATGCATCGTGCTGCAAATCTGCTGCTGGAAAAGCGTGATGAATTAGCCCTGTTGATTACCCAGGAAATGGGAAAACCCATCAAGGAAGCACGCAGTGAAGTTGAAAAATGCGCAGTCGGTTGCGAATACTATGCGATACATGCAGCTCACTTTCTGCAAGACGAACCCATTGAATCCGATGCGGGAGAGAGTTATGTCTCTTACCCTCCCTTGGGTACCGTGCTGGCTATCATGCCGTGGAATTTTCCTTTATGGCAGGTTTTCCGCTTTGCCGCCCCAGCCCTCATGGCGGGCAATGCAGGTGTACTCAAACACGCATCCAATGTGCCGCAGTGCGCACTGGCTATTGAAAATATTTTCCGTGAAAGCGGCTTCCCCGATGGCTTGTTCACTACACTCATGATCGACGTTGATCTGGTAAATGACGTGATCGCCAGCCACTCGGTACACGCGGTTACTCTCACCGGGTCAGAACCCGCCGGCCGTAAAGTCGCTGCCGCAGCAGGCTTGCACCTGAAAAAATGTGTTCTGGAATTAGGGGGCTCTGATGCGTTCGTTGTATTGCATGACGCAGATATCGAATACGCCAGCCAGGTTGCTGCCGCCTCACGCTTCCTGAATTGTGGGCAATCCTGCATTGCTGCCAAACGCTTTATTCTGGTGCCTGAAATTGCGGATGAATTTGTTGCTCTGTTCAAACAAAAAGTATCCGCATTGAAAACTGGCGACCCAATGGACGAATCAACCCAGGTTGGCCCCATGGCCAGACTGGATTTACGCGATGAAATGCATCGCCAGATAACCGATTCCATCGCACAAGGTGCTGAACCTGTCATTGGTTGCAAACCACTTGAAGGCGATGGCGCTTTCTATGCCCCATCCATTCTGGACCATGTCACAGCCAAAACCCGCGCCTACCATGAAGAACTATTCGGCCCCGCCGCCATTATCATCCGCGCACAAGATGAAATGGATGCACTACACATCGCCAACGACACCAAATTCGGATTAGGCAGCAGTTTATGGAGCAAGGACACCACAAGGGCTGAAAAACTCTCCAGAGAGCTACATGCTGGCTGTACTTTTATAAACGGCATGGTTAAGTCAGATCCACGTCTGCCATTTGGCGGCATCAAAGCCTCGGGATTTGGGCGGGAATTGTCATACCACGGGATACGGGAATTTGTGAATGCGAAGACGGTGTGGATTAAATAACAAGATTGCTGTCGGAGGCAGTTTCGAGAATTTATTGTAAAATCGCAAAAATGGAACAAATAGGTATTTGGTTCGCCAAGCAATTTGACAATGGGCTTACCTTGGCGGGGGGAGCCATTGCACTTTGCTTGGTTTCTTCTGGCATTGCCGGCGCCGTAACAGCAGTGAATGGTAATATCTGGATTAGCATGTCATTGCTCTCCCTCTTTCTTTCACTCCTTGGCGCATTGCTCCTGTTAGCACTTAAAACTGATCACACACTAAAATTAGGTAATAAAGAAAAGAGGGAACGGTGGGGCAAGCTTCCATTCATTTTCAAATCCAGTTTAATTTTCCTTGTTATCGGACCTTTCTTTGCGCAAATTTCCATTTGGATATTGCCCGAAAATGCGAATATATTTCCTTCCGTTGGACTAAGTGCAAGCATCTCATGCATCTTACTCGCAATAGGAATACAAAAGCACAAGCCACCGCTACCTACAAAAGGCACAGAAAAAATTACTTTTGAATTATTGCCCGAGCAATATCTTAAAAATCTTCGGTTAATCGTCTGGCCGCTATACTTCACAGGCTTGATGATGGCTCTCACATGCCTTTTATATTTCGTTCGTTGAAAAATTTCCTTTACAGACACTTGAGTGAAACTGGCAATTGCTGATCGAATCACCTATGCACTTTTGGGCTCCCTGTTCGGGTCCCTCATTGGCGTTGCTTGTTGGTGGCTCTATGGACTTGCTCACTCTTTAAACTACTCAGGCCCGGGAATGGGTCCCGTATTACGCCATTGGGTAACCGGGGGGGTATAGTTTTCGTGTTCTTATTTCGAGAACGCGTGTCTGACATATTCGGCGACACTATCAATGCTATATTCCACTTTGAAGGCAATCACCCAACTGATGAGCGGCATAGCCCAATTGTTGCAATAGTATTCATAGCGATCATTTTCGCCGCCATTTGGTTTACCGTGCCATCGTGACACTCCAGTGTGAAGACGTGTCAAACAAACCAGACTCAACCCAACTCGCAAAATATCCATGCAATGCGCTCTTAAATATTGAAAACCACAGCATATTACACAAGCTGGAAAAGCCTATTATGTTTTTTAAACTATTGAATAACAATTCATTGCATAAAATAAAATATAAGTTAAATTAATATATGATTTATAACAATATAATATATAATATTCGTTGCATATTTCGTTTCATATTTTAGCTTCCATGACAAAGATCAATACTGACACCCTGACTAAAACCCTTCGTACTAACCCGCGCACAGGAAGCGCTGAGTTGTGCGCGAAGCTTGGCGGCATTAGCCGGGCCACCTTGACCCGCGCCTTAAAGGGGCTCGGCCCTTCGGTCATTAGCGGTGGAGGGTCTCGTCGCACACGGTACGCCCTGCGTCGGCCGCTCCGCGGTAATACTGCTCCCATTCCGCTTTATCGTATTGACGAAAACGGGCAAGGGCATGAGATCGGACTCTTGTCCCTTACTTATCCGGAAGGTTCCTGCCTGACAAATCAAGAAAGCCTCCCTTGGCCGCTGGACAAGGATATGAGGGATGGCTGGTTTGAAGGATTACCGTACCCTGTATTGGACATGCGCCCGCAAGGCTTTCTTGGGAGAAATTTCGCTAAAATCCACGCTGTCGATCTTAGCGTTCCGGACAGCCCGGACAATTGGTCAGATGATGATGTTATTCACACCCTGTCGTTGATGGGCCACGACCAACCCGGTGACCTTATTCTCGGAGAAGCAGCCTACAGACGCTTTCTTGAGCACGTTCGCAGAGGCGATGCACGCTTTCTTTCCAACGCTCAGGCGGAAGAAAACTATCCCCGGTTAGCGGATATCGCTATGACACATGGTGATGCCGGTTCGTCAGCCGGCGGCGAGTTTCCAAAGTTCACTTCCAGCCGACTCTTAAACCAGCGGAAGGTTGATGTCATCGTAAAATTTTCGGGGGCAGACAACTCTGCCGCAGTTCGACGCTGGTCAGATCTGCTTATTTGCGAACACTTGGCGGCATCGATCATGGCCAATGCGCTTCAGGTGTCTATTTCAGAGTCCACTATTTGCCAATACGCCGGCCGAACATTCCTGGAGGTTGTGCGGTTTGACCGCCACGGTGATTTCGGGCGGTCGCCTGTATGTACCATTGGCAGCCTCAATGCAGCTCTGGTGGGCGGGAGCGTGGATTGGCCAAAAACCGTGCAAGCCTTTATGGACAAAGGCTGGCTATCCGGCGAGGACGTCACACGCGTCACGCTTATCTGGTGGTTCGGCAGATTGATCGGCAACACCGATATGCACGAAGGCAACATCGCCTTTCGCCCGGGTTTGACGCTAGCGCCGACCTATGACATGTTGCCAATGATGTATGCCCCTGCTAGCGGTGGTGAAGTGCCAGTAAAACTCTACTCACCAGCGCTTCCTTTGCCGGCAGAGTCAAGCATATGGAGACAATCTGCCAGAGCAGCCGTTCAATTCTGGGATACTTGTTCCGAGGATAGGCGCATTAGCCCGAACTTCCGCAGGATTTGCGAAGATAACAGCAAAATTTTAGCTCATTTTCTCGCACGATAACAACGCAGTACCCAGCTTGCATTACATTAAAATCCACCCGCAGGTGCCACAGAATCGACCATACACCGTTTCGGTGCACATCCAGAGCCATCTTTCCCGGTTGAGTGTAGGCCATTCAGCCCTTAAGAAACGGTCTCTTTCATTTTTTGATTCAATACAGATTACTTTTTGATTTCTTTAATCTTGGCACCAATTTCATACAATTTGCTACCAATGATTTCAGAACAGCGTCGTACCTGAATAATGGCATGCAGCGGCACCACCGGTCCTTTTTGTGGAGGCAGCACTTGCACCTCAAGCACTTGACCATAACGAGGCACATAATCAGATTCAATCAGAATGCCATCCACACTCAGATCCTTACAAATCCCATAATGGGATTCACGCGCCCCTAAAACCTTGATCTTGACTTTGCAATTCAACGGTACACGCAAGGCTGCCCGATTTTCATGGTTTCTCAAGCAAAAACCCTCGCACAATCTATCAACTTACTAACCCAAAAACAATTTATACGCGGGGTTGTTGCTTTCATCCCAGTAATGGTATCCAAGCTCGTCCAGAAATGCCTTAAATTTAGGTTTTTCTTTCGGCAGCACCTGCACGCCCACCAGCACTCGGCCATAATCCGTTCCGTGATTGCGATAATGGAACAAGCTGATATTCCAGTTGTGGCTCATGCTATCCAGAAATTTCATCAACGCACCGGGACGCTCCGGGAATTCGAATCGATAAAGTATTTCGTTCTTAGCCAATGGCGCATGACCACCAACCAGATGCCGAATATGCAACTTCGCCATTTCATTTTCAGAGAGATCTATCGCGCCTAATCCTTTTTGCTTAAGTGCCGCAACCAGCTTATCTACTTCATTGCGGTTTTGTACTTGCACGCCAACAAATACATGCGCCTGTTTTGCATCCGAATAGCGATAATTAAATTCAGTGATATTACGCGGCCCAAGCATGGCGCAGAACTTTTTAAAACTGCCCGGCGTTTCAGGAATGGTAACGGCAAACACGCCTTCACGCTGCTCGCCCAGTTCAGACCGCTCAGCCACATGGCGCAGCCGGTCAAAATTCATGTTCGCACCTGAAGCGATCGTCACCAGCGTTTTATCTTTTAACTTTTCACGCTTGGCATAGGCCTTCGCACCTGCAATGCTGAGCGCTCCTGCAGGTTCCAGAATAGAGCGCGTATCTTCGAATACGTCCTTAATCGCGGCACATATCGCATCGGTGTCCACCAGGATGATTTCGTCTACAAATTCACGGCACAGACGGAAGGTTTCTTCCCCTACCTGTTTGACTGCCACGCCATCCGCAAAAATCCCCACTTGCGGCAAAACAACCCGCTCTTTCTTTTTCAGGGAGCGGTACATGGCATCCGCATCGCACGGTTCCACACCGATAATTTTAATCTCAGGGCGCAATCTTTTAACATAAGCGGCAATACCAGCGATCAAGCCCCCTCCGCCCACCGGAACAAAAATTGCGTGGATCGGTTTAGAATGTTGGCGCAGAATTTCCATTCCGACCGTGCCTTGGCCAGCAATCACTGCCGGGTCATCATAGGGATGCACAAAGGTCGCTTTTGTTTTGCGTTCCAGCTCTAGTGCATGAGCATAGGCGTCCGTGTAGGAGTCACCACACAACACTACGTTGGCCCCCCGATTTTTTACTGCATCCACTTTAATTTGAGGCGTGGTGGCAGGCATCACGATAGTCGCTTCGCATCCCAAGCGCTGCGCTGCAAGCGCCACGCCCTGGGCATGATTGCCAGCAGAAGCGGTAATCACCCCCCGTTTTAAGGCAGCGCGCGAAAGTTGCGCCATTTTGTTATATGCGCCACGCAGTTTGAATGAAAAAACCGGCTGCATGTCTTCTCGTTTCAACAACAAACGGTTATTGATTCTTCGGGACAAATTCGGTGCCAATTCCAGAGGACTCTCAACAGCTACGTCATAGACCTGGGCAGTCAGTATTTTTTCGAGATAATCGTTTTTGAATTGCTTGGAGTTCATTTGTTTAGGTTCAATAACTTAAATATAATCTGATTAAGGAAAATCTTTGCACTACTGGCCATTGCATTAAAAATACAAAAAACGAAACATATCCGCTTTTCCCTGTAATGATAAATTTACAGATAAGCAGTTGTTTTGTCAGTTACTCCCGCTTTCGTGGCAAGCAATTTTTTCCTTTTAATTGGATAACAAGACTATCAGGATTTCATAGGAATTTGTTAAAAATTCCAGTTGGCGCTATTCTTTACTGTTTTAACAATGCATTTCAGGACAAATAACAAGATGACGCAAGATGAATTAAAACAAGCTGTGGCACGTGCCGCAATCGAACATATACCGGCTGGTATTATTGGTGTGGGCACTGGCTCAACCGCTAATTTTTTTATTGATGAACTCGCAAAAATCAAACACAAGATTGATGGTGCAGTTGCCAGTTCAGAAGCCACCGCCCAACGCCTGAAAAGCCATGGGATACAGGTCATCGACCTGAACAGTGCAGGTGAATTGGAAGTCTACGTAGATGGTGCAGACGAAATTACCCAGCACTTGCACATGATCAAAGGCGGCGGGGGTGCATTAACCCGTGAGAAAATCGTGGCCGCTTGCAGCAAAAAATTTGTCTGTATCGCCGACTCCACCAAACTGGTTGACGTGCTGGGTAAATTTCCTTTGCCTGTAGAAGTAATCCCGATGGCACGCGGCCATGTTGCACGCGAACTGGTAAAACTGGGTGGACAACCTACACTAAGAGAAGGCTTTACTACAGATAACGGCAATATCATTCTGGACGTGCATAATCTCACGATTCTCAATCCTGTAGAACTTGAGGCCAAGATCAACCAGATTGTCGGTGTTGTTACCAATGGCCTTTTTGCCATGCGCGGCGCAGATGTATTGCTGCTAGGCTCTTCAGACGGTGTAAAAACTTTCACTGCGTAGCAAATTGTCATAAAAAAGGGGTAAACTATAGAAAATGGCCGTTTTTTGTTACGGTTATGAGTTGTAAGGAGACAACGTCATGCAAGAACATATATTTAAACAATTTGACGCAGATCTCGAGGCGGTACGCTCCCAGGTATTGAAAATGGGTGGCTTGGTAGAAGAGCAGATCATTCATGCGATTGATGCCTTAGCCACTGGCAATACCGAGCTTGCTGATCAGGTGATCGCTAACGACCATCGGGTGAATGCGCTTGAAGTTGCGATCGACGAAGATTGCAGCCACATTATTGCCCGCCGTCAACCGACTGCCGGTGATCTCCGTATCGTCATGATGATTGTAAAAACCATCACAGATCTGGAACGGATTGGCGATGAAGCGGCAAAAATTGCCCGGATGACCAAGCTGATTTATTCAAAAGATGCCGTTTCTGCACCAAGATTCCTGGAAATTAAACACATGGGGAATCTGGTACTGGAAATGCTGCGAAAATCGCTGGATGCTTTCGCACGTCTTGAAGTTTCAAGTGCAGGTCAAATTGCGCGCCAAGACATACAGGTCGATGAGGAATTCAGGCTGGTTTTACGCCACCTCATTACATTTATGATGGAAGACCCCCGTACTATCTCTGTTGCCATTGATATTCTGTTTGCTGCCAAAGCCATTGAGCGTATGGGTGACCATGCCAAGAATATGTCAGAATATGTTGTCTATATGGTGAAAGGGAAGGATGTCCGTCATACCACGCCCGAAGAAATCGAACGCGAAGTGCTGGGTTAAAACAGTTGGCCTCCTTGAATGCCATTAAGCACATCAACGAGGCCAACTTTTACAACTACAGAGGTTAGCCCTCTACAGTCTACTTAGTCGGTACAAATCCAGCTACTGAATCCGCGCCTTGACCGAAGAAATAAGCTTCAAGTTGTTCAGCCAGATATTTACGCGCCTTGATATCAGCCAGATTCAAACGATTTTCATTGATCAGCATGGTCTGATGCTTGATCCACTGTCCCCAGGCTTCTTTAGACACATTATCAAAAATACGTTTCCCCAACTCACCAGGAACCGGCTGAAATCCCAGTCCTTCCGCCTCTCTGCCAAGCTTGATGCAATTTACCATTCTAGTCATATCTATACTCCGTCAATCTTAAACACTTGAACAATTTCAAAACACCAGTAATACTTTGAATACACCACTGTTATTTTTACCAATTAAACCTGTTGGATACCTGCTACGAGCCATCCTTCATTTGATTGCGCCGGCGTTCTCTGTACATGCCAGATCTCGTCGAACGGATTTGCTTTACCATCAGCATCTTCCCTGATCAATCCGGAGAAACGAACACTAGCGATAGCTGAATCACCCTCAGTGACCACGTCCAATACTTCCGCATTCAAAGTCACCACTTCAGTGCGTTGCTTGGCTTCACCCATTTCCTGTACTTGCAGGCTGATCTCGGCAAACATTTCTGGAGTGGTGTAATTGCGGATATCTTTTAAATCCCTGTCATCATAGGCTGCTTGCAACCTGATAAAATGAGACTTCGCGCTTCTCACAAAAGGCTCTGCTTCAAACCATGATGGAAAAGCCGGGGCAACAGCAGCCATCTGACCAGCTGAGCTACCTGTTTCATAGGTATTGGCTGGCATCATTACCTGCCCTGCATTCCCTGCACCCGCATATTGCATCGGCTGAGAAGCCGCCTGTTTTTTCCGCATAGCGCTGAAAATAAAGAAGATCGCTGCTGCAATCCCTAAAAACAACAGAATATCCATTGGCTTGATGCCATCAAAACCATGCCCCATAAACAGAGAGGCCAGCAAACCACCTGCTGCGAGGCCGGCCAAAGGACCTAACCAGCGGATGCCGCCAGGCGCGGCAGCTGGTGCAGTAGCTGGAGTTGGCGCAGGACGAGGCGCGGCTTGCTGGGAAATTCCGCTACGTTGCTTGCCGATACTTCCCCCACCACCAAAACGTTTTGCATTCGCCTCACCAACCACAAGAACCAAACCTAGAAATAAAGTTAGCGCCAGCGCTAAAACTTTTTGCATGTAAACCTCTCTAATAAACCAGAATAATCGGTCGATTTTAACATCAACCCTGCACAATGTCCCATCAGACATTCATTAGTAAAATATTGGCTGAAAAAGTTCCTGTTTAGCGGCTTCCCTGGATAAAACAGATTTAACCGCTGAGTCGCAAAGGAGAAAAAGAGGTTTCAAGATGTTACGTAAATTTATTTTTCACTATAACAGTAAATCGGCGAACGACCATGTTCTTGATTTCTCAGCGCCTCTGCGGGTTAAGGTGAAAAACCCGCATCAAGGCATGCCCGCAAGGATAGCCGGATGATCTCCACGGGGTTTATCCAGGTGATACCCTTGCACCATATCTACGCCTAACCGCTTCAACATTTCGAGTGTTTCTGCATTCTCAACAAATTCCGCTACTGTCTTCTTGCCTAAACCTCGCGCCACATCCACGATAGATTTCACAAACACCTGATTATCCCGATCATTGGGCAAATCGCGAATGAACAGGCCATCAATTTTCAATACGTCTGCTTTCAGATGCTTCAGGTAAGCAAACGAGGAAAATCCTGTGCCAAAGTCATCAAGGCAGGTATGGCAGCCTGTCTGCCGCAACGCCTCAATAAATCGTTCTGCATCCTGCAGATCCGAAATGGCAGATGTTTCGGTCAATTCCACCCACAACCGGCTCGACCTTACATTAAATATACTGAGTTGCTCAGCAATGTAATGAGGAAGGGTTGGCTCATCAAAGGAACGGCCTGAAATATTGACCGCGAGAGAAGGAATGGATGCTGACTTTGAAAGTAACTTGATACTTTCACGCAAGACCCAGCGATCAATGTCCAGTATTTTTCCGCTCTTTTCCGCAAAGGGAATAAAATGCCCTGGCATGACCAGCCTGGATTCATCTTGCTCATCCACCATCCGCACCAGTACCTCCAAATGCGAGAGTTCACCTGTATCGGTTAAATACACCCCCTGAAAATGCAGCCTCAGCAGATTGTTTTCGAAAGCGCGACCAATGCGATCATTCCAGGAAAGCCGACTCACCATCTCGCGGGAATCATCCAGGTCTGGACGATAGCTACGCCAGGCATTTTTCCCTGATTCTTTGGCCTGATACATGGCAGCATCGGCATGAGCGACCAATTCCTCTGCTGCCACAGCATGTTTAGGATAATGCGCAATCCCCAAGCTGGTGGTTAACCGTAAATTCTGCCCTTCAAACCGGAACGGAATTTGCGAGATAGCACGGACAATCCGCTCTGCCAATGTTTCAGCTTCTTTTTCAGTAGCGTCTGGCATGAGCAGAGCAAACTCATCTCCACCCAGACGGCTCAATATTTCGTTACGACGAACCAACGCCCCCACTTCGCCGGCTACACGTATCAACATGGCATCGCCAGCCCGATGACCAAAGGTATCGTTAACGTATTTGAACTCATCCAGATCAAAAAACAGCAGTGCCCCATGGCTTTCATGACGATCAGAATCTGCAAGCAACCGTGACAACTCATCCTGGAATCGACGTCGATTAAATAATCCGGTGAGAGAATCCCGTTCTGCGAGATAAATTAATTGTTCAGCAGTTTGGCGCTCACGGGTGACATCTTCATAAATCCACAAACGTCCGATAAACCGCCCTTCGTTGTCACGCACCGGATAAGATAATTGCGTGATGACACGGCCATCAGCCATGACAATTTCGAAGCTATCGGACACTTCATGGGCTTCCAGAGCGCTCAAAACGTGCTTGGAAAAATTATCGGGACGGGCCAGTATATTCCCGGAATGCTTCAGCACATCTTCTGCCGACTTGCCCGCAAGAGTAGTTTCCTCTGAAATCATCCATATACGCATAAATGCAGGGTTGTAATACTTAACCTTGCTATCTGCGTTTACAAACAGGATACCCATATTCATAGCACCAAGAAGCGCAACCAGCCTGGCTCGCTCCTCCTCCGTACTCAGCAGGTAAAGACGTCGACCTTCATCTGCCCGCCTGAGATCAGCCAAGGCATCGACCAAGGCAAGTTCAGCTTGCTTGCGACCAGAGATATCCAGCATGCTGGCACGAATACCCTTGTTTTCGCGGTTAGCACCATAAATTGACTGCCAAAACACTACCACCCATATAATGCTTCCGTCTTTACAGCGCAACTGGAATTCAAAATTTTTCCCTTCCCCACCTTGCAGCGCCATCTTGAATGAATGCAAAACATTCTCAGCATCGGATTCTGCAACAAGGTTGACGGGGAAATTCGTCATCTCCATGCATTCCTGTGGCGTATAGCCTGTGATGCGCTCAACAGAAGGATTCGACCAGATCAGCTGACCATTTGGGTCGATCCAGCTTTCCCAACCGTAAGTAAAATCAGCGATAGCATGAAATTTAGCCTCATTTTCAGTTAATGCTGCAATTCGACCACGGATGGTCTCAGACATCAGATTAAACGTTTGGGTGAGCTGACCAATTTCATCAGCCGACTTCACGGGCAAAACCATATTAAAATCGCCCATGGCCACAGCCTCTGTTGCTCTTGTCAGAATGCCCAAATGACGTGTCAACCAAAAACCAAGCCCGGCAAGCAGCACAAAAGACAGAAAAATCTCTATCGCTGCGATCAACAGACTTTGCTGCAGCAAGTGTGATTGTGCATCATGAAGAAACTTGCTGGACAAACCATAAGAAAGCGTTCCATAAGTCTGTCCAGCAAGTTTGATGGGGACTGCAAGATCAAAACGATCATCCCTTTCCTTGTTCACTTCAAGACTATGACTCGGGACAGGGAGAACACGATTTGCTTCCCACCCGGCAGAAGCCACAATTTGACCGGATCGATCCTTTAATACCATGTAAACAACCCCTTGATCCCGCCGTACATCTTCAAGGAATTCATTAAGTGTTGCATAATCACGCTGCGCCAAGGGCGCCCCCAAGGCCCCGTTAAAAAGAATATTCAGTTCTTCAGAACGTTGACGAGTTTGATTAACCAGGCTTTCCTGAGTAAGACGTAAGCTGTTTGTCACCAGCAATGTCAACATGACCGCCTCAACAACAATACTCGCCAGTAGCAGTTTGGTCCTGAGGGAGAACGACCGTTTTACACTCATGGGCGTTTAAACATCCCGCTTAACTCTTTAGCGTAGGGGTCAAGGGTTTTCATCTCATCCAAAGTAATTTCGCGCAAACCAATATAGCCCGTTGATTCAAGAAACAGAGCGCCTTCAGGTATTGCATTCGTCAATTTTAGCAATGCAGCCTTGAATTGTGGCACCTGAGCAGCAATTCTGGGATTGGCCATCCAAATCAAACTACTCGGTAACTCGGGTAGATTGGCAAAGACCTGAATACTATCCTTGATACTGTCGGGCATTTGCTTCATACCCGTTGGTGCCATCACTGCCAGCACACTCTGATGGTTTTGAACTGAATACGCAGCACTATTCAAACTAGGAGTTTCCACCAATTTAAAATCGCTACCCGCATGCATGCCTTGCTCACCCAGCCAATACAGCGCCTGACTCACTACCATGGCATGTCTGTCTGGAATTGCAAGCGATTGGCCACGTAAATCATTGATCGACTTCAAGGGGCGATCTTTTGAAGTAATCAAAATTGCACGGTTTGCAGAACGATAGGCTGCCAAGGGAATATATTTCGCATCAATTTGTGCCAGTCTCGCAAAATGAGGGGCTGTCACCACAGCATCGTATTCACCGGCTACCGTACTCAAATGAAATGTACGAAAATCTGTCGCTGTTACCAATTCTACTGGCTGTTGCAGTTCGCGTTCAAGATAAGCGCGCAAGGGTTGGTAATTGGTAAGCAGCACCCGCGCGCTTAACACCGGAAGCAAACCGATTCTCAACACATGGGTTTCAGCCAAAGCCAGGCTTGGTACGAGCAGGGCAAACAACACCAAAAGCCGATGCACAGAAAAACATTTCCACAAACCGCTATTTTTCATTTATCCCCTTTAATTTGGTTCACTGAGCTATGCAAATATTCAGTACCACATGAAATCACATAAAACTGTAATCCACTCCAATTTTTCTTTTTTGCGATAACCTAGCATGCCGCTATTGTTTTGAAGACGCCTTAGCCATAGCCTCTTTTAACAATACGCCATAAGGCTCATAGGTTCGTAGCTCTGCCAGATCTATTGGTGCCAGCCCCCCATAACCAAGGCGTTTCATTAACGCTATACCCTCGGGAACATCTCGCGCATATTCAAGAATCGCCTGACTCAATGCTTCAATCTTTTCGCGCGGCAAATCCGGGCTTCCAAGATAAATAATGCCAGGTACTGCACCGCGTTCCCAAGTCTGGATAATTTTCACACTATCTTGAGTCGCTGCCGGTAACTGAATTAAAGCACGGTCAGACACAATAGCTGCAGCCACATCACCGGCAATAACCAGATTAATTGCCGCGCCGTGGTTCTGCATGTTTTTAATGGTCACATCTTGCCCTGATTCCAAACCCGCCTCACGCAACATTTGCATGCCTTGCATCGAAACTACCGCCAACGCATCTGACATGCCAATCGTTTTGCCACGCAGCTCTTTCAAGCTAGCGATATTTTGATTTTTACTGACAACCAGCACTGGTCGCGTATAAATTACAGGGCGCAACAGGGGAATATACCCATACTCTGACCAAGCCAGATAAGCTGAATTAGCCACTGTAATAATCAGGGGGTATTCGTGCTTGCCTGTCCGTTCATTAAAACTTTTATAATCAGGTGCCGTCACAAAAGTAACAGGCATTTTCAAACGTTGTTCCAGATAAGCACGCATCGGCGCGTAATTTTGCGCCAAGGTTTTCACAGGAAGGAACGGAGCAATGCCTATTTCGATACTGGGCTTTTTATCAGCGCTCCATGCTGGACAGGCACTACCCAACACGATCACCAACGTGAACATCCTGATCAGGATCGATTTAAACATACCCTCTCCGGGACCTGCCAAAAAGTTTAGATGGACTTTACAAAAACCTTGGAACGCCGTTGGAAATTATAAAGATCTCGCTTTTGCTTTGGTAACTGATCCACATCACTTTCTTTAAAACCATGCTCTATAAACCAGTGGGCTGTCCGGGTAGTCAGCACAAACAATTTTTCTATGCCTTTGCTTTTTGCTTCATCCTGTACGCCCTGTAGCAACCTGCCACCACGCCCCGAACCCAGATAATCTTTATGAATAGCCAAACAAGCCAGCTCAGCTGCATTTTCCTCTGCAAACGGGTATAGCGCCGCGCAACCGATGATCATACCGTCATGTTCCAGCACCGTAAACCGCTCAATTTCCATTTCCAGTAACTCACGGCTCCGACGCACCAGCACCCCCTCGGCCTCTAAAGGCTCGATTACCTGAAGCACCCCGCCTACATCATCGATTGTTGCCTGCCTGAGATTTTCAACCGGGTCTTTGGACACCATCGTGCCTATGCCTTCATGGGTAAACATTTCCAGCAACACCGCTCCATCAGCATGACGGCTGATCAGGTGAGCACGGGCAACCCCTTTACGGCAGGCACGTATCGCACAAGGCAGATACAGCCCCACGTCTTCCGGGAGCGCTTTGGATTTAAGCAACAATTTTTCAGCCTGCTGTGCGGTCAACTCTTTGAGTAAAGTACCGGCTTCATCGACCACCCCGGCTGTATCCATTAAAAACATCATTTTTTCAGCACCCAACGCAACAGCGGTGGCAGTCGCAACGTTTTCAAGCGACAGGTTAAATATTTCACCTGTTGGAGAATAACCCAAGGGAGAGAGCAAAACGATTTCTCCCTGATCAAGCCTGCGGCGAATCCCCTCAGCATCAACCTTCCTCACTTCACCTGTATGCTTGAGATCCACCCCTTCTCTCACGCCCATTGGCATTGCGATAACAAAATTCCCACTCGCCACGCGGATACTGGAACCCGCCATGGGTGAATTAGCCAAACCCATGGAAAGAAGTGATTCAATCTCCACCCGCACTTTGCCGACAGCCTCTTTAACGCAAACCAGCGCGGCTTCATCTGTCACCCGCAGGCCATTGACGTAATGTGCAGTAACATCACTTTCGCTAAGGCGTGCTTCAATCTGCGGACGGGCGCCATGTACCAGCACCAAACGAACGCCCAGGCTGTTTAGCAGATTCAGATCATGTACCAGTTCCACAAATTTTCCGTCACTCACCACCTCACCACCAAACGCGACCACAAAAGTCTTGCCGCGAAAAGCATAGATATAGGGAGCAGCAGAACGGAACCACTGCACAAACGTTTCAGTATTGGTATAGATAGAAAGGGACATTATTTTTCTCATGCGCCTCACGACGCTTTATCCATTAATAAACGCACATCAATGAGGCAAAAAGATATAAGGCGTATGTGACAAAGCACAAATGCAACCTTGATCTTAGCTTAACAGTTGGCTTTACATCCTGCTGCCTTACCAACTCTGCGCCTCTTATTCTCTCAGGTGAAATCAACTAAGGCTTGAGATTTACCCAGAAAAATTTTCTTATAAGCAACAAGTTAACACTATTCTTCAAAACGCAAAAGAATTCAAAAATCACCCCAAAGCATTTGCATCGCCGAAATCGCCGCCAGAGCAGCGGTTTCAGTTCTCAAAACCCGCTGTCCCAGTTTGACTGGAATAAAACCAGACACCGCAGCAGACACCTCTTCTGACTCTGAAAACCCCCCTTCAGGCCCCACCAGAAAAACAATCGGTCCCTGTGGTGCAGCAATCTCTTTCAATCCCTCTTTCGCATACGGCGATAACGTCAGTTTGAGCGTTGAAGTCACCTTTTCTTCCAACCAATGATTAAGCGACATAATCGGTGCAACTAGCGGTACACGATTGCGCCCACACTGCTCACACGCCGAGATCACCACACTTTGCCAATGCTGCACGCGTTTAAGCGCTCGCTCACCCTCCAGGCGCACCACACTTCGGCTGCTGATTACCGGTTGGATCGCTGCCACACCCAGCTCAACCGCTTTTTGCAAAGTAAAATCCATTTTCTCACCGCTGGAAATGGCCTGGACCAGTGTCATATTTAACGGCGACTCGCACTCACGGTCAAGCCAGGCACCCGTTTTAACAGTCACATCTTTTTTTCCGGCTTGAACAATGGTGGCTTCATATTCACCCCCCTGCCCATTAAACAAGGTAACCCGGTCATCGGTTTTTAACCGTAAAACCCGTGTAGCATGGTGTGCCGCCTGCTCTGACAAGGTAATTTGACGATCTGCCCCTAAATCCCCTGAATGATAAAACCGCGAAAAACCCATGCTCGAATTGCTCCATAGAATATACCTGCTCATGTTAATATATTCTCAATCGCATTGGGCGAAGATATGCCCACTTTATTAATTGGAGATCACGAAATATGGTAAGCCTGCAAACACCCATTTGTGATTTTGGCAGAAAAGCAATTGACTTTGATTTGCCTGGTGTTGATGGCAAGCGCTACCGGTTAGCCGATATCAAAGGTGAAAACGGACTGCTGGTCATGTTCATTTGCAATCATTGCCCCTACGTCAAAGCAATTCGTGACCGCATTGTCCGCGACACGCTGGAACTGCAACAACACGGCATCAACAGCATTGCCATCATGTCAAATGACCCTGCCGAATATGACGAAGACTCTTTCGAAAATATGAAACGGGTGGCCGAAGCGTATCAATTTCCTTTTCCCTATGTCTGGGACGAAACCCAGCAAGTTGCGAAAGCGTATGATGCCGTCTGCACCCCGGATTTTTTTGGCTTTAACGCCAATCTGGAACTGCAATACCGGGGACGCCTGGATGAATCTCGCAAGGAAAGCGCGGCAACCAGCGCTCACCGCGATCTTTTCGAAGCCATGGTGCAAGTCGCCCGAACTGGCAAAGGGCCAATTGAACAGATTCCCAGCATGGGTTGTTCAATCAAATGGAAAAACAACGCGTGACAGGATCGAATACATTACAACGCGTCATTGACGTGGTCAAAGCTGTTGCACAAACGGAGATCATGCCGCGCTACCTGAAAGTTGCGCGCCAGCACAAAGCGGATGGCAGCCTGTGCACAGAAGCAGATATTGCGTCTCAGGCCGCCCTCACACAAGGTTTGCAGAAAATACTGCCTTATCCGGTATTGGGCGAAGAAATGCCCTTTGAAAAACAAAAAGCACAGTGGCTCGCTGGAACAGAAGGCTTGTGGTGCATTGATCCCATTGACGGCACCTCCAATTTTGTCAATGGATTACCTTATTTTGCTGTTTCCGTTGCCCTGATGCGTCAAGGACGCAGCGTACTGGGCGTCATTTACGACCCCGTATCAGACGAAATTTTCTATGCAGAAAAAGGGCATGGTGCCTTTCTCAATGGAGAAAGCTTACCGATCAAGGAATATGCTCCCTATTTTCATCAGTGTATGGCAGGCGTTGATCTTAAGCGCCTGGACAATAAATTAGCTGTGCAACTGGCAAGTGCGCCTCCTTACAGCTCTCAGCGCAACTATGGGGCAAGCACACTGGACTGGTGTTACGCTGCAGCAGGTCGCTTCGACCTATATCTTCACGGTGGCCAAAAATTATGGGACTATGCAGCTGGCTCGCTTATCCTGGAAGAAGCTGGCGGAAATATGTGCACACTCACCATGGAATCATTTTGGGATGATGATGTATGGCAACGTTCTGTGATTGCCGCTTTAAATCCCGACCTGTTTCAGGCCTGGAAAGCTTGGATTCTGACAGCTAATAAATGTTAGTGTTGAGGGCATAAAAATATTTTTATGCCCTCAATTCTGCTTTGCCTGCAGCATTTAAACCCCCTGATTTCAAGCCTTTCCCACTATGAACGACCATCAATCCCCAAACAAAGCAATCACTTATGCGCTATTGCCCAAAAAGCCTGCATAGGCGATAATCAGAACTTTTCTTTGGTTTAGGCTGAGCCAGGTGAGGTCACCCCTAAAAACCACGGAATAATGATTCATTTGGCTTCTACAAAATCCAGTATTTCTTGGTAGCCAGTTAATCAATATTTTAAAGACGAGCGCTGCTCGCAGAAATTTCACCCTCCCGCCACTATAACTGGCGTGAGGAAAACATATTTATACAACGGGAATGAGAGAAATTATGGCAACTCGCAATGATTTAGCAAACGCCATCCGTGCACTCGCCATGGATGCAGTTCAAAAAGCAAACTCCGGTCACCCTGGAGCACCTATGGGCATGGCAGAAATTGCCGAAGTATTATGGAATCATCACCTGCGCCATAACCCGGCCAATCCAAAATGGTTCGACCGTGATCGTTTCGTTCTGTCCAATGGTCACGGCTCCATGCTGATTTACGCACTGCTTCATTTAACTGGCTACGACTTGCCAATTGATGAACTCAAGCGTTTCCGTCAAATGCACTCCAAGACACCAGGCCACCCAGAGTACGGCTATACCGCCGGCGTAGAAACCACTACTGGCCCATTGGGACAAGGGATTACCAACGCAGTAGGTATGGCGCTAGCTGAAAAAATTCTGGCCAATGAATTCAACAAGCCAGATCATGAAATCGTTAACCACCACACCTATGTATTCATGGGCGATGGTTGCCTGATGGAAGGCATCTCCCACGAAGCCTGTTCACTGGCCGGCACTTTGGGTCTGGGCAAGCTGATTGCCTTCTGGGACGATAACGGCATTTCCATTGACGGTCACGTTGAAGGCTGGTTCACCGACGACACACCAAAGCGCTTTGATGCTTATGGCTGGCATGTGATTGCCAATGTAAACGGTCACGACGCAGTTGCCGTAGACGCCGCAGTACAAGCAGCCAAGAAAGTAACCGACAAGCCAACCTTGATCTGCTGCAAAACTGTCATCGGCAAGGGTTCCCCTAACAAAGAAGGCACCCACGATGTACACGGCGCAGCATTGGGCGATGCTGAAATTGCAGCTACCCGCGCGCACATTGGCTGGAATCACCCTCCTTTTGAAATCCCGCAAGATATCTATGAAGGTTGGGATTGCCGCACCAAGGGCGAAGGCCTCGAGTCTTTGTGGAACAACAAGTTCACTGAATACACCAAAGCCTTTCCAAAAGAAGCCGCAGAATTTACGCGCCGCATGAATGGCGATTTGCCTGCCAACTGGAATGCACATGTAGACGCTTTCATTGCCAAGGTAAATGAAAAAGCCGAGACCATTGCAACGCGTAAAGCCTCACAAAACAGTATTGAAGGTCTAGCTCCAGCACTGCCAGAAATGGTGGGCGGCTCTGCCGACCTGGCTGGCTCAAACCTGACCCTGTGGTCTGGTTCCCACCCTATTCGCAAGGCAGGCGGAAACTACGTCAACTACGGTGTGCGTGAATTCGGCATGACCGCAATGATCAACGGCATGACGCTGCACGGTGGCATAATGCCTTACGGCGCGACATTCCTGATGTTCTCTGAATATGCTCGCAATGCGCTGCGCATGTCAGCATTGATGAAAATTCGCAACATTCAGGTATTCACCCATGACTCAATCGGCCTGGGTGAAGACGGTCCAACCCATCAGCCAGTGGAACAAACAGCTACTTTGCGCATGATTCCTAACATGGACGTATGGCGCCCATGTGATACCGTTGAATCCGCTATCAGCTGGGTAAGTGCCATTGAGCGAAAAACTGGCCCAAGCAGCCTGATTTTCAGCCGTCAAAATCTGGCATTCCAGAAGCGCGATGATGCACAAATCGCAGCGGTTCGCAAAGGCGGTTATGTCCTGGCTGATGCAGCCAACGCCAAAATGGTGCTGATCGCTACCGGCTCCGAAGTAGCCCTGGCTATGGATGCCAAAAAAGTGCTGGACGAGCAAGGTATTCCTACCTGCGTAGTTTCTATGCCATCTACCAATGTTTTCGACCGTCAAGATCAAGCTTACAAGGACAGCGTACTACCTAAGGGCGTTAAACGTGTTGCCATTGAAGCTGGTGTAACTGGGTTCTGGTACAAATACGTAGGTCTGGATGGTGCTGTTGTTGGTATAGACACCTTCGGTGAATCCGCGCCTGCACCAGAATTGTTCAAGCACTTTGGCTTCACTGTTGAGAACGTCGTCAACACTGTTAAGAGCATCGCGTAAATATATTGATCACAGCACGCTAAGACACCTCTTGGGTGAGACTAAACTTACTCACCCTTAAGATTGGTTTGGCGATTGCTGTGGCAACAATTTTTTTGTTTTAACACTTGAGGAGTAACAACAATGACTATTAAAGTCGGTATCAATGGCTTTGGCCGTATTGGCCGTATGGCGTTCCGCGCAATTGCAAAAGATTTTCCTGAAATCGAAGTTGTTGCTATCAATGACTTGCTTGAGCCTGATTACCTGGCCTACATGTTGAAATTCGACTCTGTACATGGTCGTTTCAATGGCGAAATCTCAGTTGACGGCGCCAATATGGTGGTGAACGGCAAAAAAATTCGCCTGACCGCTGAGCGCGACCCAGCCAACCTGAAATGGAACGAAGCAGGCGCAGACATCGTGATTGATTGCACCGGTTTTTTCCTGACCAAAGAATCCTGCGATGCTCACATTAAAGCTGGCGCAAAGAAAGTAGTTCAATCCGCTCCTTGCAAAGACGACACCCCAATGTTTGTATACGGTGTGAACCACACCACTTATGCTGGCGAAGCGATTGTTTCTGCAGCTTCCTGCACCACCAACTGCCTGGCGCCGGTAGCCAAAGTATTGAACGACAACTTCGGCATCAAGCGCGGTTTGATGACCACAGTACATGCTGCCACCGCAACACAGAAAACCGTTGACGGTCCTTCCAGCAAAGACTGGCGCGGTGGACGTGGTATTCTGGAAAACATCATTCCTTCTTCCACCGGCGCTGCCAAAGCAGTGGGTGTAGTGCTTCCAGCATTGAAAGGCAAGTTGACTGGTATGGCTTTCCGCGTTCCTACCTCAGACGTGTCCGTAGTTGATCTGACCGTTGAGTTGAACAAAGAAGCGTCCTACGACGATATCTGCAAAGCCATGAAGGCTGCTTCTGAAGGCGAGATGAAAGGTGTATTGGGTTACACTACAGAGAAAGTGGTATCAACAGACTTCGTTGGCAATACCGCACCTTCCACCTTTGACGCTGAAGCCGGTATCGCACTGGATTCCACCTTCGTTAAAGTCGTGGCCTGGTACGACAACGAGTATGGCTATACTTGCAACATGCTGCGTTTGGTTAAGCACATCGCCAAGTAATATGCTCTGACACAGAAGCACAGCGTTACATGGAAATCATTTCTTTGTAGCACTGTGCTTCTGTGTATTTATATGTAACACAAGATTTACCACAAAGATGCACGCTGCATTCACATAAAAAATGTGCCCCTTTGTGGTAGATTTTAATAGTTAAGGAGTAGCAACATGTCCGTCATCAAATTGACCGATCTAGACCTCAAAGGCAAACGCGTTTTTATCCGAGCCGACCTGAATGTGCCTGTTAAAGATGGCAAAGTAACCTCAGATGCACGTATCACCGCATCCATGTCCACCATCAACTATTGCATCAATGCAGGTGCAAAAGTCATGGTCACTTCTCACCTGGGCCGTCCTGAAGAAGGCGTATGGTCAGAAGAGAACTCACTCAAACCTGTTGCTGACACCATTTCACAAAAGCTGGGCAAATCGGTTCGACTCATCAAAGACTGGATAGATGGCGGATTTGATGTTGCCGAAGGCGAACTGGTCGTTCTGGAAAACTGCCGAATCAACAAAGGCGAAAAGAAAAACGTCGATGAGACTGCCAAAAAATATGCCGCACTATGCGATGTATTTGTGATGGACGCATTTGGCACCGCTCACCGCGCTGAAGCTTCCACCCACGGCATCGCCAAATTTGCACCCGTTGCCTGTGCTGGCATTTTGCTGACAGAAGAACTGGAAGCTCTGACCAAAGCCCTGCTGAGCCCAGCTCGCCCTATGGTAGCTATCGTTGGCGGATCCAAAGTATCCACCAAACTGACCGTACTGGAATCCCTGTCAGAAAAAGTTGATCAGATGGTAGTGGGTGGCGGTATTGCCAATACCTTCCTGAAAGCATCCGGCAAACCTGTTGGCAAATCACTATGCGAAGATGATCTGGTTCCTACCGCTCAAGCATTGATGAAAAAAATGACAGCACGTGGTGCAACCATTCCTATTGCTGTAGACGTTGTAGTAGGCAAAAAATTTGATGCCAATGAACCTGCGGTACTAAAAGATGCAGGGGCAGTAACAGACGACGAAATGATTTTCGACATTGGTCCAAAAAGCGCTCAGGAAATCGTGGATATCATCATGAAAGCTGGCACAGTAGTATGGAATGGTCCGGTTGGCGTGTTTGAATTTGACCAGTTCGGTGAAGGCACCAAGCAAATCGCAATGGCAATTGCCAACACCAAAGCATTCACCCTTGCGGGCGGCGGCGATACCATAGCCGCTATTCAGAAATACGATATCTTTGACAAGGTATCTTATATTTCTACAGCCGGTGGCGCTTTCCTGGAATTCCTTGAAGGCAAAAAACTACCCGCAGTTGAGATTCTTGAGCAGCGTGCCGCCAAGTAATCTCATTGAATATCAGGGTGCATGAGAAAATCAATATTTATTAAATTTCTGCACCCCAATTTTATAATTTATAATGGCGGAGTGAGTTTACTTCACTCCTTATAATATTTTGAGCCGGAAGCAACAAATATAGGTAACGCTATATACCCGCGACTCTGTGGCGAAAGAATACATGTTACGTAGAACAAAAATTGTTGCAACACTAGGCCCTGCTTCTGACGATCCTAAAATTCTTGACCGAATGATTGAAGCTGGTGTCGACCTCGTCCGTTTGAATTTTTCTCATGGCACCTCGGAACAACATATCCAGAGAGCTGAAGCCGTGCGATCCCTGGCTCGGGCCCGTGGCAAAACCGTTGGTGTTTTAGTGGACCTTCAGGGACCAAAAATTCGTATCGGTAAATTCGCAGACAAATCCATCACACTAAAAAACGATGACACCTTTATTCTTGATGCCAATTGCGAACTGGGTAACCAGGAACGTGTGGGACTGGATTACAAGGAACTGACCAACGATGTCAGCCGCGGCACGACCTTGTTATTGGACGACGGTCGAATTGTCATGTGGGTAGAGCGGGTTGAAGGCGCAGAAATAATCTGCAAGGTAATCCAAGGTGGCCCGCTATCAAATAACAAGGGTATCAACCGTCAAGGTGGTGGACTTTCAGCTGCAGCACTGACAGAAAAAGACATCGAAGACATCAAAACTGCTGCTCAACTTAAAGCGGATTATGTCGCAGTATCATTTCCTCGTTGTGGTGCCGACATGCAGCTCGCACGGGAATTGCTGCGCGCAGCCGGTGGAAAAGGCATGCTTCTCGCCAAGATTGAACGCGCTGAGGCCATTACTGCATTAGAAGAAATTGTAGATGCATCTGATGCCATCATGGTGGCCCGAGGCGATCTCGGCGTTGAAGTGGGCGATGCCGCCGTACCTGCACTACAAAAACGCATGATCCGGATCGCACGGGAACGGAACAAGCTGGTGATTACCGCCACGCAAATGATGGAATCCATGATCAACAGCCCAATTCCCACCCGGGCTGAAGTTTCAGACGTGGCCAATGCTGTTATTGATGGAACAGATGCCGTCATGCTTTCAGCCGAAACAGCCGCAGGAAGCTACCCGGTAGAAACGATTGCTGCTATGAACCGCATATGCATTGAAGCAGAAAAGGAAAACGAGCCAATTCTAGGCCAGTACCGTTTGGACAAGGGGTTTACCCGTGTGGATGAATCAATCGCCATGGCCGCAATCTTTACAGCGAACAACTTGAATGTTAAGGCAATTGCTGCTCTGACCGAGTCTGGTTCTACCTGCTTGTGGATGTCACGGATGAACTTGGGCGTGCCAATATACGCCTTGACACCCGAAGTTGAAACACGTAGAAAGGTAACCTTGTTCCGCGGTGTTTACCCAGTCAACTTCAAAACTGCATCAAAAGATCGTGAGCAGCTATTGATGGAGGCTGAAGACGAATTACGCCGCCGTGGCGCTGTGCGTGATGGTGACCTTATCGTACTCACCATCGGCGAACCCATCGGCATGGCAGGTGGAACCAATACCATGAAACTGGTTAAAGTTGGGGAACGCAATAAGTCCTAACTAAATAAGGACTTGGCTGCTCTGGTCCCAATACCCCCTGAATTTTGATTTTTTGCAAAAACCGGCCAACAGGCTATACGTTAATTTTTAATTTAAGGAGATCTTAAAATGGCTCTAGTTTCATTGCGTCAACTACTGGATCACGCTGCAGAAAATGGTTACGGCCTACCTGCTTTCAACGTGAACAACCTGGAACAAGTTCAGGCAATCATGCAAGCTGCTGACGAGTGCAACAGCCCGGTTATCATGCAAGGTTCGGCAGGTGCTCGCAAGTACGCTGGTGAAGCCTTCCTGCGCCACCTTATTGCTGCGGCAATTGAAGCCTATCCACACATTCCTGTTGTGATGCACCAGGATCACGGTGCTTCTCCAGCTGTATGTATCAACGCTATTCGCTCTGGTTTCTCCAGCGTGATGATGGACGGTTCCTTGCTGGAAGATGCAAAAACCCCTTCAAGTTTTGAATACAACGTTGAAGTTACCCGTAAAGTAGTTGAAATGTCCCATGCAGTGGGCGTATCCGTTGAAGGCGAGCTGGGTTGTCTGGGTTCACTGGAAACCGGAATGGGTGAAAAAGAAGACGGTCAGGGCGCTGAAGGCGTTCTCAGTCACGATCAGCTTTTGACCGATCCTAACGAAGCAGCAGAATTTGTAAAAGCAACCGGCGTTGATGCACTGGCTATCGCTATCGGCACCTCACACGGCGCTTACAAGTTCACACGCCCTCCTACCGGGGACATTCTGGCTATTAATCGTGTTAAGGAAATTCATGCACGTATTCCTAACACTCACCTGGTTATGCATGGTTCTTCTTCCGTTCCTCAGGATTGGCTGGAAATCATCAACAGCCACGGTGGCGACATGGGTCAGACCTACGGCGTGCCAGTTGCAGAAATCGTGGAAGGTATCAAGCACGGTGTACGTAAAGTGAATATCGATACAGATTTGCGTATGGCTTCTACTGGTGCAATTCGCAAGCATCTGGCTGAAAACCCAAAGAACTTTGATCCACGCAAATACTACGCAGTAGCGATGTTAGCAATGAAAGAAATCTGCAAGGCACGTTTCACTGCCTTCGGTTCTGCTGGTCAAGCTAGCAAGATCAAGCCGATTGATCTGGACACCATTGCTTCCATGTACGCCAAAGGCACACTGAAAGCAGTTGTGAAGTAAGTTTTAAAGTATCATTAAAAAGGGCGACCAGTTGGTCGCCCTTTTTTTATGCATACAAAGCGAACGAAAAGAGATTCGAATTTATTACAAGGATGACAAAGGAAGGCCTGCAGCATAATAAGCATTCCAATCGTCTTCTCGGCGCCCTGGCGATTTCCTTCTCTCACTGGACGGGAGAAGCTCCATGAGCCGCTGAATCGGCTCACATCTATCTGATACCCTACGTTCCGCTGGCAGATATTCTACTTCATAAACTGGCAGTGCATCATGTCTGGACATGATCTACTCCTATAGTGAGCCAAGTTAAGTATTTATTATTATATTGGGTCATATGATACCCATATTGTTATATGCTTGCACACATATACCAAAGTGTCAATTTACAATATACAACTGTAACTAACTAGCATAATTCCATTACGAAATAATGTGCGTTATGCTTATCGTAAAAAAATCTTGGCGGTGCATTTTTACTCGCATTACAACTTGAAAACTACTTTAGCTTGCTTGCGCCATTAATTCTGCTGCCTCGTCCAATAAAAACTTTTTGAATGCCAAAGAGACAACAGAAAGCCTTTTGTTCGCTCGATGGACAACAAACCAGTGCCGCATGATGGGAAATGACTCTACATCTAACACCGCAAGCCGGTTCAATTCCAACTCCAGTGCTAAAGTATGGATAGAAACAATCCCTAATCCCAAACCTGCTTGTACTGCTTGTTTGATCGCCTCATTACTGCTCATTTCCATACCGGTTGTCAACCTGATACCGTGCAGAGAGAAAAAACGTTCCATTGATATTCGTGTGCCTGAGCCTTGTTCACGCACAAGAAAGGTCTCATTTTGCAGACGTTCCAAAGGAATACTTTTTTCAACGACAAGAGGGTGATTAACAGGGGCAATAATCACCAGAGGGTTATCCATAAAAGATTCTGCCACGAGATCCAAACCATCTGGCGGCTGACCCATGATGGCCATATCCATTTCATTATGAGCAAGTTGATTGAGCAAAGTTTCGCGGTTAGTCACGTTCAAACTGACAGTCACATCAGGAAACCGTTGAATAAAAGTCGCCAGTAACTGAGGTGCAAAATAATTAGCTGTGCTAGCTACTGAAATCTTCAACTTACCGCGCTTAACCCCTTTCAACTCATTAATAACGGCTTCTGCTTCTGTTAGTTGCTGAGCGATGGTTCGGCTGTAATGATATAACTCATGGCCAGCCTCAGTTAGAAAAATCTTTTTCCCCAGTTGCTCAAACAGAGAAAGTCCCACATTTTCTTCGAGCTGCTTGATCTGCATAGAAACAGCGGGTTGCGATAAATGCATTTCTTCCGCAGCACGCGAATAATTCAAATGGCGCGCTACAGCTTCAAACACGCTCAATTGCCGAAAAGTCAGATGTAACATTTAAGTTGAACTATAATAATGAATTCCAAGCAGGAAAATAACCATAAGTAATAGCTTATCATAATTATCATAAATACTGAATGTTACTTATAGCGCACTATCTGTATAGTGCATTACCAATCAGCCGCTAACTGCAATATGGCTGGCGTGAAACTGACTTTGTTATTAACTAGGAGATTGTTATGGCTGTAAAATCATACAACGCCGGTGTAAAAGAGTACCGCGCAACCTACTGGACGCCGGAATACACACCACTGGATACCGATATTCTTGCGTGTTTCAAAATCACCCCTCAAGCCGGTGTGGATCGCGAAGAAGTTGCCGCTGCTGTTGCTGCTGAATCCTCAACCGGTACATGGACCACAGTGTGGACCGATCTGTTGACCGATCTGGATTACTACAAAGGTCGCGCATATCGCATTGAAGACGTACCTGGTGATGACACCTGCTTCTATGCTTTCGTTGCTTACCCAATCGACCTGTTCGAGGAAGGATCTGTTGTTAACGTATTGACCTCTTTGGTTGGTAACGTATTTGGTTTCAAGGCACTGCGCGCACTGCGTCTGGAAGACATCCGTTTCCCAATCGCTTACGTAAAGACCTGCGGTGGGCCTCCTCAAGGTATTCAAGTAGAACGCGACAAGATGAACAAGTATGGCCGTCCAATGCTGGGCTGTACCATCAAGCCTAAGCTGGGTCTGTCTGCAAAGAACTACGGTCGCGCTGTATACGAATGTCTGCGCGGCGGTTTGGACTTCACCAAAGACGATGAAAACGTTAACAGTCAGCCTTTCATGCGCTGGCGCGATCGTTTCGAATTCGTACAAGAAGCCACATTAAAAGCTGAGCGTGAAACCGGTGAGCGTAAAGGTCACTACCTGAACGTTACCGCTCCTACACCAGAAGAAATGTACAAGCGCGCAGAATTTGCTAAAGAAATCGGCGCACCGATCATTATGCATGACTACCTGACCGGCGGTTTGACTGCTAACACAGGTTTGGCTAATTGGTGTCGTAACAACGGCATGCTGTTGCACATTCACCGTGCTATGCACGCTGTGCTTGACCGCAACCCGCACCACGGTATTCACTTCCGCGTATTGACCAAGGTACTGCGTCTGTCTGGTGGTGATCACCTGCACTCCGGTACCGTTGTAGGTAAACTGGAAGGCGATCGTGAAGCTACTTTAGGCTGGATCGACACCATGCGTGACGAATTCATCAAAGAAGATCGTAGTCGTGGTCTGTTTTTCGATCAAGACTGGGGGTCCATGCCAGGCGTATTGCCAGTAGCTTCTGGTGGTATTCACGTATGGCACATGCCAGCTTTGGTAAACATCTTCGGTGATGATTCCGTGTTGCAATTCGGTGGCGGTACATTGGGTCACCCATGGGGTAACGCTGCAGGTGCAGCAGCTAACCGTGTTGCGCTGGAAGCTTGCGTAGAAGCACGTAACAAGGGTGTAGCCATCGAGAAAGAAGGTAAAGACATCCTGACCAAGGCAGCAGCAAACAGCCCTGAACTGAAAATCGCTATGGAAACATGGAAAGAAATCAAGTTCGAGTTTGACACTGTTGACAAGCTGGACGTTGCTCACAAGTAAGAATGGTCTATCCTGCATCGGCCCAGGCCGATGCAGGATTTAACAAACGAATCAATATGAAAAGGATGAATCATGAATGAAGTGATGGATTATAAATCGCGCGTAAGCGATCCAGCCAGCCGCAAGTTTGAAACTTTCTCCTACTTGCCTGCAATGTCTGATGAAGACATCAAGAAACAAGTGGAATATCTGATTTCAAAAGGCTGGAACCCAGCTATTGAACACACAGAACCAGAGCATTTGATGGACTCATACTGGTACATGTGGAAACTGCCTATGTTCGGTGAAACCGACGTTAGTGTGGTGCTGGCTGAAGCATTGGCTTGTCACAAAGCCAACCCAGACAACCATGTTCGCCTGATTGGTTATAACAACTTCAACCAATCCCAAGGTGCATCCATGGTGATTTACCGCGGTAAAACGGTTTAAACCCAAGCGGCAGGTTAAAAACCTGATATAAGCCCCCGTTGCCGCGAGGTGGCGGGGGCTTTTTATTTAAATATCAGTCATCAGCTATCTGTTGTTAGTAAGAAATGCGAAATGCACAATTGCTGAAAACTGATAGCTGATCGCTGAACCACAAGGAACTGACATGAACGACGTTATCAAGCAGTACATTGTTGAGAAAGAACCCTACTATCACTCTGTCACAGACGAGGTGGCGCTTTACGAAGCTGCTTATTCAGTACGTATGCCCATGATGTTGAAAGGCCCGACTGGTTGCGGTAAAACCCGTTTTGTTGAATATATGGCGTGGAAACTGCAAAAGCCGCTGATCACCGTTGCTTGTAACGAAGACATGACTGCCTCTGATCTGGTTGGTCGTTTTCTGCTAGATGCCAATGGTACCCGTTGGCAGGATGGTCCATTAGCGCTTGCAGCTCGTTATGGCGCAATCTGCTATCTGGATGAAGTAGTGGAAGCACGTCAGGACACCACCGTGGTTATCCACCCTTTGACTGATAACCGTCGCGTTCTGCCGCTTGAAAAGAAAGGTGAATTGATCAATGCACACCCTGACTTTCAGCTGGTTATTTCATACAACCCTGGGTATCAGTCCCTGATGAAAGATCTGAAGCAATCCACCAAACAACGTTTTGGTGCCTTGGACTTCAATTATCCCTCACATGACATTGAGACCGAAATCGTCACGCACGAAGGCGGAGTCAGTGCGGATATTGCTGACAAACTGGTTTCAATTGCCGAACGCGCCCGCAATTTGAAAGGGCACGGTCTGGACGAAGGGATTTCTACCCGGATGCTGGTGTATGGCGCAAGTCTGATCGCAAAGGGCGTAGACCCCAAGGATGCCTGCCGCGTAACACTGGTTCGCCCGATTACGGATGATCCTGATATGCGTGATGCACTGGATGCCGCAGTCACAACCTTTTTCTAAGTGATTAACCGCAAAGGCGCGGGGAGGCTTCACTGTAAAACTCTCTGCGCCTCCATGCCTCTTCCTTAATGACTTGATTCTATTTCCCGGGGAAATAGAAAGGTCTGCCAAGCTGAGGCAACGAAAACAGTACAAATAGCCCGGCTAAGAGCCGAAGACGAAGCCACAGCAGTTATCGTTTATATTTGGAATTGGAATGATCCATGAGCATTAATCTCGACGATTACAAAGAAATTCTCGACGAACTCACACCGGAATCGCAGGAAACACTGCGTTCAGCCTGGGTAGAGGCCGCCAAGATATTCTCGCCACAAGGGCTCGACCATTATCTGAAAGGTGCGCTTGCATTGCGGCGACTTGGTCGCGGCTGCGAACTGGTTGCAACCTGGCTGGACGAAGCGCCTCAGGTCGCCAAAGAAGTGGGTGAAGATGTCGTCGCCGACTTGATACAAACAGCCATGAACTTGTCTTCCAAGACCTCCGGTGCTGTAATTGAGTTGATGCTGGCTACCGCGCCTACGGCGGCTAAACGCTTGGGCGATGGTCAATTATTTGTCAAATACCTGCAGTTTCTTAGCCTGCTGGTAGCCCAGGCTCCCCGTGGTGTCCGTCCCATGCTGGACAATCTGGAAGTATTATTTAACCAGCTCACCCTCGGTGGACTGCGTCGTTGGGCACTGTGGGGTGCCCAGGCACACCGCACAGACTATCCTGAACAAGTCCTATACTTTGGCCTCCAGAGCAAAGAGTCTCTGGCTGTTTTGCAAAATGAGCGCAAAGGCACGTTGTTCATAGACGTTCAGCGTCGGATTAACATGTACCTGCGTGCACTTTGGGCCCGCGACTTCTTCATGCGCCCTACTTCCGGCGACTTTGAGAAACGCGATGGCTACAAACCATTCATCGAGGGATATTTCATTCACGTACCGGATGCCTTTGACGATTATGAAGGTATCCCAGGTCTTGAGCTTTATCGGGCAGCCAGCGCCCATTGTGCAGCGCATCTGGTTTACACACGCGATCCTATCTCAGCTGAATCTATCAACCCATGGCAAATGGCAGTGATCTCCGTGATTGAAGATGCGCGGGTTCAAGCTTTATCAATTCAAGGTTTCCCGGGTCTTAAGCAAATCTGGTCGCAGTTTCACTCTGCAAACCCTGCCCAGTCAGCCTCCGCTGGCGACTACCTTAACCGTCTTTCCCGGGCATTACTCGACGACAAGTACGAAGACAATGACCCCTGGATAGCGCAAGGTCGTACGCTGTTCAAGGAAGGCGCGGACCAATTTCAAAGCAATCAGATTTCATGGGATATTGGCGTCACACTTGCCCATGCTTTTATGGAAAAACGTATCCCGTTTAACCCTCGCACTGATATTTTGACTGCACCTTACCTTGACGACAACCGTTACTTCTGGGAGTTTGAGGAGTTCGATTTCAATAAATCCCTCGCTGCCGGATTTGATTCGCCCAAGCAGTTGCGCAAACGCGTCACCTTGATGGAAATGGTCAACGAGATCGACACCGAGCTTGCAGGAGATGATGCACAGGAAATCTGGACACTCGGTACCGAGCTGTTTCCTTATGAGGATATGGGATTGTCTTATAATCAGATGGAAGGCAAGGAACCCGTTTCTGAGCCTTTCCACTACTCTGAGTGGGATTACCAGATTCAGCTGGAGCGCCCAAGTTGGGCTACCGTGCTGGAAAAGCGGGCCAAGTCAGGTGACTTGCAAATCATTAACGACATTACTGCGCAACACAAGCGCGTTATTTCGCGCATGAAATTTTTGCTGGATGCAATGCAGCCCCAGGGCGTGCAACGCATACGCAAGCTGGAAGACGGTGATGAGGTGGATATCAATGCCGCTATCCGCTCCATGATCGACATCCGTATGGGACAACAACCAGACCCACGTATCATGATGCGCTCTGTACGCAAAGTAAGGGATATTTCAGTGATGGTATTGCTGGATCTCTCAGAATCCACTAACGACAAAGTAGCAGGCCAGGAATTTTCCGTGCTTGAACTAACCCGCCAGGCTTGTGTATTGCTTTCCGATGCGATTAGCAAGATCGGCGACCCCTTTGCTATTCATGGTTTCTGTTCAGATGGCAGGCACAATGTCGAATACTTCCGCTTCAAAGATTTCGATCAGCCATACAATGACGAACCTAAAGCCAAACTGGCAGGCATGACCGGCCAACTCTCTACCCGTATGGGTAGCGCAATTCGCCATGCGAGTCATTATCTCAAAATGCAGCGTTCAACCAAGAAATTGATGCTGGTGATCACTGATGGAGAACCTGCTGACGTGGATGTGCGTGATCCACAATACCTGCGCCACGACACCAAAAAGGCCGTTGAAGAAGCGGGGCGATCCGGAATTGTGACGTACTGTATGAGCCTCGACCCACGTGCAGACCAGTATGTATCACGTATTTTCGGAGCCAAGAATTTTATGGTGGTGGATCACGTGGAACGGTTACCGGAAAAACTTCCGTTGCTTTATGCTGGACTAACACGTTAAGTCAGCACTCCCTGTGCAAGATTGATGACAAGAAAAACAGCCTTTGATTCAAGCCCGATCAACACCAAATACAGCTAAACTGTTTTATGGCGTTGATCAGGGCATTCCAGTAAAATCACATCTTCGCAGAGCCGCATTTAGAAGCAGCGACCTCAGCCAAATTGAAACAGGAGCTCGCATGGCCATTAATAATTTTCGTGATTTCAATCGCAAGTCGCTGGCGCTGGTCGAACACCTTGGTTTGCTCGTCATCGTCATTGCCACCGTGA
This sequence comes from Sulfurirhabdus autotrophica, assembly GCF_004346685.1. Lineage (NCBI taxonomy): Bacteria > Pseudomonadati > Pseudomonadota > Betaproteobacteria > Nitrosomonadales > Sulfuricellaceae > Sulfurirhabdus > Sulfurirhabdus autotrophica. The sequence goes on along the minus strand of NZ_SMCO01000012.1, from coordinate 71,767 downwards.
TAGCCACAATCACTGAAATTGGCACGATGTTCAGAGCGGGTGAAGTCAAACTGGTAGACCTGTTGATGCTTTTCCTGTTTCTGGAAGTATTGTCCATGGTTGGCCTTTATTACCGTTCAGGTAAATTGCCAGTGCGTTTCCCGCTGTATATCGGCATGGTGGCACTGGCTAGATATATGGTACTGGACATGAAGGAAATGGATGAATGGCGCATGCTGGCGGTGACCGGTGCAATTTTATTACTGGCGGTGGCTGTTCTGGTCATTCGCTATGGACATACACGCTTCCCCTATAACGAAGACGAAGGTCACGGCTAATAGGCAACTGGAGAATTGAAATGAACAAAACTGTCTATGTCGGAATTCACAAAGATGTACAAGGTGGCATGACCCATATTGGGAAAGTGATCAAGGATGCCTGGGTATTTGGCTTGCTACCTGAAACAGAAACTTGCGAAGGATGGTTACCTGCCCAGATTCAGGTATTGTATGAAAAAGTTTATGCAGCATGGGAACCCTATGGCCACCTTCCCAGCCGCATGCCAGATGAGCTACGTGAGCGCTACACCAAAATTCAGGGTGAAGCGATAGAACGCGGTCGCCAGCATGGCTGGAACCCTGAACTAGGTGATGACGACTAACAATTTAGATGGGCCGCACAGTGTGATTTTTGCAGTTACCGTTTTATCTCGAATTTAAGCACTTTGGCTGGCGTTGCAGCTTTTTCTTTTGATGCTGCAGCAACCAGTACTTTATGAAATTCGCTCTGCAAGCGAGGCATCAGAGATTTGCTGTGCGAGTAATAGTAGACCGCTTCATACGCAACGGGGTCATCCAAAGATGCACGATCCTGTGGTGAGAAATGCTGCCAGGCAATATCGATCAGGCTTTTGCGTTCCCCGTCAATGAACACAAATTCTGTGGCATCCAGAATAGCCAGATATTGCATGGAGCGAATGGGTAGAAACACAACACCTGTGGAGCTTCTGGCTACCAGGGTTTTTGCCAGATTATACGAAGCTGCAGGGATTTGATTACTTTCCCGCAGCAACTCAGTATCGCGGTAGCAGGTAATATCCATAGTAATTCTGTGTTGTTGAAACGCGTATTTTATTATAACGCCTGTTTGGCACGGAAAATAGCCAGGCATGAAATTTTTAACATTTGGACATCCAACGGAGTTGTAACATGAGTAAACCCATGTACCAATCAAGCATCATGAGCCTGCCTTTGCTTAATCGCGGCAAAGTGCGCGACATTTATGATGTTGACGCAGATCATCTCCTGATCGTCACCACTGATCGGCTTTCCGCTTTTGATGTCATTCTGCCTGACCCCATTCCCGGGAAAGGCGAAGTGCTCACTTCAGTGGCCAATTTCTGGTTTGAAAGACTCAAACATATTGTGCCCAACCAATTGACTGGAATCGATCCAGAATCAGTGGTTTCACCGGAAGAACGTGATCAGGTAAAAGGCCGCGCTACCGTCGTGAAGAAGCTCAAGCCGCTCCCTATTGAAGCGATTGTACGGGGCTACCTGGTTGGTTCAGGATGGAAGGAATACCAAAAATCCAGCAGTGTATGCAGCATCCCGCTGCCTGCTGGCCTGAAAGAAGCCGACAAATTGCCGCAACCGCTATTTACCCCTTCCACAAAAGCTGAAATGGGCGCTCACGATGAGAACATCAGCCTGGCCGAAGCAGAAAAACTCATGGGTAAGGAACTGGCGATGAAAGTCAGCGAGATAGCTATTGCCCTTTACAAAGAGGCAGCCGACTTTGCTGCCACCAAAGGTATTATAATTGCCGACACCAAGTTTGAATTCGGATTGGATAATGCTGGCACCCTGTATTTGATCGACGAGGCATTGACACCGGATTCATCCCGCTTCTGGCCAGCAGACCAATATGCTCCCGGCTCTAATCCGCCCAGTTACGACAAACAGTATGTACGTGACTATCTGGAAAGCATCAAATGGAACAAACAGCCTCCTGCCCCAGTTTTACCTGCTGAAGTCATTGCAAAAACCACCAAAAAATATCGCGAAGCCCTGACCAGGCTCACCGCCAATTAAACAGGGAAAGAAGAATTTATGAATCACATTGATAAGCTTGTCGATGGCTTCAAACGCTTCAAGGAAAGTCGCTTTACTGAAAACCGGGCTCTTTTTGATCAGCTAGCTCAAGGCCAACAACCGAAAACCATGATCGTTGGTTGTTGCGATTCAAGGGTCGATCCAGCCATTATCACTGATTGCGACCCTGGCGATTTATTTATCATTCGCAACGTGGCCAACCTTGTCCCACCATACGAAACCACAGGCAATTTTCATGGAACCAGCGCAGCACTGGAATTTGGCGTGCGCAATCTCGGTGTAGAAAATATCATTATCCTGGGACATGCCAAATGCGGCGGCATCCGCACATTGATGGAAAATGCCGCACCATCAGAAGATCAGAGCAGTTTTGTGGCTGGGTGGATGAAAGTAGCCAGCCATGCTCGTAACCGGGTACTCTCACGTTTGCCAGGAGAACCTGTTTACAAGCAGGTACAAGCATGCGAAAAAGAAGCCATACTGGTTTCTCTCGATAACTTGTTAACTTTTCCGTGGATATTAGAACGGGTTGCGCAAAAAAAGCTCACCCTGCATGGCTGGTACTTCGATATCGAACAAGGAGAGCTTTTACATTACAATTCAAATACCAACAACTTTGAAACATTTTCCTGAGTGGGCGTGACGAATAGGGAGACAACCAGTTATACTTTAATCACCTGATACTTGATTACAACCAACTGTTTTATACAGGATAAAAAACTGCCTAGATGAAACTCTCCCAGTTTGCTGCAAATTTGGCTGAAGTCAGATCAAGACAGGTACTCCGGGCTGGTTTTTCGCTGGTGTTGCTGATTATAGCGTTCATCGTTATTTTTGGTCTCAACAGACTAACTAAGGTTCATGAATCCCTGGCAGAAATTGTAAACAATGAGCAAGTTGCCATTGAAATGCTTTTTCGCATGCAACAGGCTTCCCGCGACCGATCCCTATTGTTGTACCGTATTGCCTCCACTCAAGATGCATTTGAACGCGACGAACAAATTCTCAATTATAGAAATTTGGGGGCACAGTTCGGGGAAGCTCATCGTAAATTAAAAGAGCTGCAGTTCAATGAATCTGAGAAGGCTTTACTCAACCAGCAATGGGAATATGCTCTAGCCACACAAAAAATCCAGAAACAAGCCATAGAAATGGTCACGGATGGCCAGATTCAGGCTGCTCAAAACTTATTAAGCATGCAGGCCATTCCGGCACAAAACAAAATTCTGGATTCCATCAATAATCTGCTTGATTTTGAGATCAAGAAATCACACAAGAATACGCTATTGCTCCAAAAACAACAGGGAAAGACCCGTATTTTTATGATCACAGGTGGTATTCTGGCTGCCCTATTCGTAGGATTTATCGCCTATTTCGTCAATAGCCGCGTACACATGCTGATATCCAACCTCTCCGATACGGCGCAAGAGCTGAATGAAACCAATAAGCACCTCGAGTTTATGCAACAGGCAGTGGATCACCACAACATCGTCAGTATTGCAGACGTAAACGGTAACATTACATTTGTAAACGATCTGTTTTGCCAGATCAGCCAATACTCAAAGCAGGAACTGATTGGCAATAACCATCGCCTCCTAAAATCTGGAATGCAGCCCGACGCAATTTTTGAAGAACTCTGGCAAACTATTTCCACAGGCAAAATTTGGCAAGGGGAAATCTGCAACCGAAAAAAACACGGGGGGCTTTACTGGGTGGCAACCACCATTTTGCCTATGTTGGATAACTCTGGTCTCCCGTACCAATACATTTCAGTTCGCACCGACATTTCAAGCATTAAAGAGGCGCAACAGGTACTTTTACGCAGTAAAAATGATCTTGAAAATATGGTCCATGCTCGAACCCTTGAACTGGAGGAACGAGATGAAGTATTGCAGAGCATTACCAATGCAGCGCAGGATGCGGTCATCATGATCGACAATCAGCAAAACATTACTTTCTGGAATCCAGCCGCCGTAATCATGTTTGGCTACACACCTGAAGAAGCAACGGGCAGCAATTTATATAATTTGATTACCCCGCCCAAATACCTTGATGCATATAAGGCTGCTTTTACCACTATGCCCAAAAATGAGGCTCAAGCTTTAAGTGGTGCTACAACCGAATTGCATGCGCTTAGACGGGATTGTTCAGAATTTCCCATTGAAATTTCCGTATCCAGCGTAAACCTGAAAAATAATTGGCATGCAGTCGCTATCGTCCGAGATATAACCGCTAGAAAGTTAGCTGAAGAACAGCTTAAACAATTGGCCACAACAGACCCCTTGACAGGTCTCTTTAACAGACGACGCTTCAATGAAGTCTTGTATGCCGAGCTTGCCCGGGCAAAGCGCTACGCTACACCGCTATCACTCATTATTTTCGACATCGACCACTTTAAACAGATTAATGATCAATTTGGCCATCCCATCGGGGATCAGGTATTAATCCAGCTTTCAGCACTCATATCAAATACCCTTAGAGAGGCAGACGTCCTGGCACGTTGGGGAGGAGAAGAGTTTACCATTTTAGCGCCAAACTGCGACCTCCAATGCGGCCGTAGATTTGCTGAAAAATTACGTATGACCATTGAAACTTACGAATTCACGGATGTGAGTAAGGTAACTTGCAGTTTTGGTGTAACCGAATATCGTGAAAATGACGATCAGTCTACGCTTGTTAAACGTGCTGATCATAGTTTGTACAGAGCAAAGCAGATGGGTCGTAATCGCGTAGAAGTTGAGTAGGCTGCCCATGAGAACATCCACAATAAGTTAAAACTTATCAGGTAACAAATAAGGCAGCATTATTTATACTGTTAGAATAAGCTCCACGCCATTTTCACGCCAAGCGTATACAACAAAACAGCAAAAATCTTTTTCAGTTTTGTAACCGGTAACTTATGCGCCAATCTGGCACCCCAAGGTGCTGTCATCATACTGGCTAGCACGACGCCTGCCAGTGCGGGCAAATACACAAACCCCAGACTGTATTGCGGCAAATCTTTTACTGCCAGACCATTCGCGACATACCCTACGGCCCCCGCAACCGCTATGGGAAAACCAATGGCAGCAGAGGTCCCTATAGCCTGATGCATTTTCACGTTGCACCATGTCATGAAGGGCACCGACAATGTCCCACCACCGATTCCTACCAGACTGGAAACACCGCCAATTACATTACCAGCTGCAAACATCCCTCCCAAACCCGGCAATTGATGCGTTGGTTTTGGCTTGATATTGAGCAGCATCTGCGTGCCCACATAAAACAGAAAAATCACAAAAAACACTTTCAGAAAATGGGTAGAGAGGTGTGCCGCTAACACACTCCCTAACAAAGTGCCGGTCACAATCCCGGGCGTAATGGTTCGCACAACTTGCCAATTGACTGCAGCATGGGCATGGTGGGCACGTAAACTGGCCACAGAAGTGAACATGATGCTGCCAAGAGAAGTACCCAACGCCAGGTGTAGCATTGAAGCTTCAGGAAAATGCTGCGCTGTAAAAATAAATACCAGCACAGGTACAATAATCAGTCCGCCACCCACTCCCAGCAAGCCTGCCAAAAATCCTGCAAAGAGTCCCAGCAACAGATATAGCACCCAAAAAAATTCCAATGCGTTAGCCTTGTGCTTTCATGCGCAGGGCTTCTGCATTAAAAGCGCCATCGATCTTGTGCACAATATCTTCCACCAGACGAAAGCCCTCTACCGGCGCATCATCTTTCATAAAAAACAGGCGAATGGGACCAATCGAAGTAATCGCTACAGCTCGGGTAATTTCCCCATTGATATCTGCCAGACCACTTTTTGCAAACATGTCTGCAATCACTTGTCCCGCCAACTCATTTTTATGGGTTTTATTTTGGGCTTTGGATAAGGTTTCTGCAGGGTCACCATCCATGATGTCATTTTTACAGTTTGACCCCAAATAGCCTAATAATTCTGCGAAAGTCATTTTTTCTCCTTAATGCTGTAAGATTAATCCGTCGCGCAAGCTTGCGCCACAGGTTTGTTCAACGCGTTGAATGTAGTACATCAAATCCATTGGTACCGTCACTCCATCCAGCAATTGCAGTGGAAATAAATCACAGGCAATAACCAAATCTGCCGCAGAAAGCCGGCCACCCGTATAAAACTTGTTTTTCCCCAGATGTTTTGCCAATTCCGGCAAGCGGGATAATCCGGACAACTGCTGAAAACCATCATATCGGTCATTCGACATGGCCTCCACACTCATTCCAAAACGTTGCTGCACGGCCTCTTTGTATGCTGTTAACGTCAATTCACTGGCACTGATATCCTGAAAAGCAGGCAGAACCGGCGCATACAGTCGCTGCAGCACATTATCAACCGACATACGCCAGTTTAATAATGCTTGCCATGCCGTTTCATCAAGTATTCCTTCAAACAACGGTTCTCCGCCAATCCAGCCATCCAGATTTTTCAGAATAGCCAAAGAATCTGTTTGCAGTGACCCATCTTCCAATTGCAATACCAAAGGTGCGCGGGCGATGCCTAGCTCAAAAAAAGTAGCATCATCGTCCTGTGCCAAAGCCACACATTCATGGGCCACTGCTTTAAAGGCCAATGCCAGACGAATGCGCTGCGATGGCATTGACGACCAGAAATGATAAAGCCGAATCACAGAATGCTCGTGATGAAATCCCATTCTTTAGGGTCCACGGGGGTAATGGACAAGCGGTTCCCTTTTTGCAGAATACGCATATGCTCCAGCTCCGGGTAGCTACGTAACTCTTTAATGCTCACCAGCCGGGTTTTCTTCACCAGCTGCACATCAACATTCATCCAACGCGGGTTTTCCGGTGTTGCTTTGGGATCAAAATATTTATTGTTTACGTCAAACTGGGTTTCATCCGGATAAGCAAGCTTGCCTACAACGGCTAAACCAGCAATTCCCGGCTCATCACAGCTGGAATGATAAAAAAAGACTTTATCCCCCACTTTCATCTGGTCACGCATGAAATTACGTGCCTGATAATTTCGTATGCCATACCAGGCAACTGACTGATTTGGCATCGCCGCCAAATCATCCACACTCACATCCGAAGGTTCCGACTTCATTAACCAATAACGCATTATCGCTCCTGTTTGGTACAATTCCCCACTACTGCAGTCAACTATTCTACCGCGAGACCACAAAATGCAAAACCTAAACGAAAAACTGAAGGAATGGTTTAAACGACCCGGTATACTTGCGCGCAACTGGAGTCCGGCACTTTTCTGGTATCCGGAAAGCGATTCCAACCCTTTTGGAAAATTGAAAATAGACCCCTGGGAGCTGGAAGTGCTGTTTGCTACAGCGCTTGGCGAACCATCTGAGTGCTTCGATATGCTGAATCAGCGCCCCCGCTCGGGTAGCAACCAGCCTGCCATGGGCAGAGCCGACTTTATCGCCGTTAACGTAAAACGACACGAATTGCCTCTACTTACGCGCCGGGAAGATGTTGCCGACTGAAACGGTACAGCTGCTTTTCGGTGATTACTGCATCCAGCGGCATATCCCAAGGGTCCCGCGGAACATTAGGTACTTTCTGGCATTCATAGCCCACTCCTACCAGTATGGGTTTGCGCCACACTTTTCGACGCCGCAGGTACGCCAGACTGGAATCATAAAACCCGCCACCCATACCGAGCCGATAACCATGATCATCAAACCCGACCAAAGGCACAAACAGTAAATCCAGCTGGCGCGCTCGGATTTGTCTGGGCGACCAGTGTTCATGAATGCCAAATCGGTTGAGGTACCAGGTTTTCCGGTTGGTCAAACGGCTAAATTTGAGTAATTTCTGGAATTTTTTCGGGACAATCGGCAAGTAACCTACTTTACCGAGCAACAAGGCATAGTTCAGTAGAGGCAATAAATCGATTTCACCCTCAAACGGGAGATAAAACCCGATATTTCGGCGGTGAATCAGCAGCTTTTCCTGCTTTGCCACACGCAGCATACTTTGGCCGGCAACTCTGCGTTCAAGCGCTGGCACCGCATTTCTGGTTTTGCGTAAGTGGCTGCGTAACTGGCGCTTATTCACTGGTAAATCCAAGAGCTAAAAAAGAAGATCTTGCCACGCAAGAATAAAAAAGGGATAAGGCCCCCGCAAATGCCGTCAAGGATTCATTCTTGAACCTAGGGTTCAAGATGGTCACTTCCCGAGTGCTTCAGGTTCGTCCGCATAGGACGATCACACCGCACTACAATTGGTCGTAACCTTATGCTATGCATATTGGTTCAAAGAATTGAAGCCTTTAACAAACACCGCAGGGGACAACTCGAAAAATCTTGAGAGATGTAAGCCGCTTATTAGCACTTACTTTTGCAGATAATTAAAACAACTCGTCCTGCTCAGACATTGCTTGATCAATCTGCGCCTGCAATGCATCTATTCTACGCTTAAAATCCCCTACGTCAAAATCACTGGGAACCCGTGAAGACAGGAGATCATTCGTAATATTCAGCGCTGCCATAATGGCAATACGTTCAATACCGATCACCTTACCGGTATCACGAATTTCTCGCATTTTTTTGTCCAGGTAATCGACAGAAGCCAGCAGTGAATGTTGTTCATTTTCTGGACAGGCCACACGAAACTCGCGACCCATGATCGTCACATCCAGACCCTTAAATTCGGCGCTCATTCGTTACCTTCAGGAATTTGATTCAATAATGTTTCAAGGCGAATCTTAGCCCCGTTCACTTTTTCGGATAACTGCCTGTTTTCATTAACCACCGTCACCAATTGCTGTCGCAGTTGCACATTTTCTGTGCGCAAACGCTGGCACAATTGGACAAATTGGTTTATTTTCTCTTCAAGCGCTATGAGTTCAGATTCCATTCGCACACTATAATTGGAAAAATCTTGTTAAGTCAACTGGTAACAGAATCTTTTAAAAGTATTTTACTACCATTTTGACATATTATTTAGGCACTTAATCATGAGCAACATTTCGGAATTTGTTGATCCAAACGCAGATTTTGATGAAAATAATCCGCTGCGAGCGAATGCAATTCATCTACAAGGCGCCACAAAAAAAGGGAAGCCATGCTCGCTAATCAACAACACGGGAGATAGTCTTCCTCAAAACGAATTACAGGAAATTCTGGATGCGCTAATAGAAAATGACGCGTTTGGATTTAAATCTCTGTCCGCAAATGGCGGTGAAACGATCAATCTTGATCGCAAAGAGTCTTCACATATTCAGGTAGGTGAAAATCTCTACCGGCTCATCGTATTCCGTTATGTTGCAAGAATCGAAAACTTTTAATTATGGCCATGTTCTTACTTGATTATATAAAACAGCGCTGGGCGCCCAAAGGTCCCGTTGTCAATGCAGGCGTCCCACCGGAAGCTCGCCCAGACCAGGTTCCCGTTACCCGGGAATTAATCGCGCTGCATTTGGCAGGCAGCCCTCATTTACCTCAGGATGCCGAAGCACTCAATACGCTATTTGAGGCATTAAGCGACCCGTTTTTCATACAGACAGGCGCGCGCGATCTCGCTAGAAAGTTGATTCAACAGGGTAAAATCGTTGCCGATCTGGAAAAGCTGGTACAACTGCTGAATGTACTGACTAACGAAATTACGCGCCGCATGTATATCGACTCAGCCCGCCAGAAAGAAGGCGCTATCGGCATCCGCCTTTTTTCTGAAAGCCCCACCCCCATTGACGCAATTCGCCAATTGGTGGAACAGGATAGCCATGGCCTGGGCAAAGGCATTTACCCTTTTGATAGCGTACCGGAGAACCCCACTCCCGGCCAGCGTTGCGGATTTTATGTGCGCGTGGCTACAGCCGATTCTCCTGCAAAGTAGTCAGCTTCAAGCAATTCCAGTAGAATACGCCCCCTTCAGGTGCTCGACTTGCCGATCTGGCAAGTTGGGTTAAACGGGAAACAGGTGCATTTGCCAATTGGCGAATAAAGCCTGTGCTGCCCCCGCAACGGTCAGCAAGTGCGGACACATCAAAAAAGCCACTGAGCAATCAGCTTGGGAAGGCGATGTGTCAAAACTTGCGAGCCCGGATACCGGCCTGGAGACATATGTGGAAATGCTGCGGGAGGCAGCAGGCCAGGAGACTGTTTTGCTCTAGCCATCGCCTTCCCTGCATTTCCTTGCCCAAACCCACAGCTCGCGGGGTCGCTTGCTGTTACAAGGAAATGAACATGAAATACCCTTTTAAACTTACTCTAATAAGCTTGGCTCTCACTGGAACCGCTTTTGCAGATGACATCACCACTTTTCAAGGCGGGGACATTATTGTCACGGCCAGCCGCATACCTCAAAAACTCAGCACCTCGCTCCAAAGCACTACAGTAATCACCTCGGATGATATTACTAAAGCAGGACAACAATCCTTGCCAGAGCTATTACAGATCAAAGGTAATGTGGAGATCAAAACTACCGGCGGGCTTGGCCAGCAAAGCGCCATTTTCATGCGAGGCGCAAATAGCACTCACACCCTGATCCTAGTAGACGGCGTTCGTCTCGATAATGTGACTGCTGGAACAACCGCATTGGAACATATCCCGCTGAGTCAGATTGAACGAATTGAAATTGTACGCGCTCCTGCCAGTAGCTTATATGGCTCTGATGCCATCGGCGGGGTGATCCAGATTTTCACCAAAAATGGTAAAAATGCTCCAGGTGTTTCAATTAGCGCTGGCGTTGGCTCTAACCAGACTCAAAACCTGAATGCAGGTTTTGGAAGCACTTTTGGCAACACAAATTTCTACCTGCAAACAGGTTATCTTTATAACAACACTTTTTCGACGACAAATGCAGGTGCCGGCAATTATTACAATCCTGACCGTGACCCATATCGCAACACCAATCTTTCAGCAAAGATTGCACATACTTTAAATGCTGATCACGAAATCGGTGCCAACATCTTTTTAGTTGATGGCACAGCACATTTTGATGGTTACAATTCAAAATTGGACGATACAAAAATCCAAAAGCTTCGCACCTATTCTGTTTACAGCCAGAATCAGTTTACCTCGATATGGCAGAGTTTACTGAAACTAAACCGAGGACAAGATGATTACACCTTCGTAAATACAGCCTACCCTTCACATACCCGAAGCGATCAAGATCAAATTACCTGGCAAAATGATTTATCATTGGATATCGGAAAGGTTTCAGTCGGACTGGAATACCTCAAACAACACGTTGACAGTACTACTACATATAATAAAACAGATCGCAACGTGCGCTCTGCCTTTGCAGTCTACCAAAACGACTTGGGGGACCATAGCATCCAGGCTAGTGCTCGCCGGGACAACAATAGCCAATTCGGCGTGCATGATACGGGGAACCTGGGCTATGGATATCGTTTCAACCCAAATTGGCGCATGACTGCTGGAGCTGGAACCGCGTTCAAAGCACCTAATTTCCAAGACCTTTATTACCCTGGCTTCAGCAACCCGAACCTTCAGCCAGAACGCTCTCTAGGTACAGAAGCAGGCATGCACTATGCGAATGGACACAATCGCTTTGACGCCACCTATTTTGAAAACAAAATTGACGACTTGATCCAGTATGATAGTACGCTTGGTTATCCTATCAACATCAGCAAAGCGCGTATTACAGGGATGGAAGCCATGTTTGAGACGAAGTTGGCAGGAGTACTTCTTCATGCAAATTTGACGTTGCAAAAACCAATTGATGAAATAACAGGCAAAAGACTTCAAAATAGAGCCACCCAATTCGGTTCAATAACCCTCAGCAAAGGATTTGGTGCTTGGACTATTGGGAGCGAATTAACAGGAAGTGATGCACGTTTCGACTCACGAACTGAATCCTCCAGTAGCCGGATGGGTGGTTATGGATTAATCAATTTAACAACAAGCTATAAAGCGAGCAAAGAATTAACCTTCAATGCCCGTATCAACAACGTGTTTAACAAAGGGTATGAACTGGTGAAAGGATATAACACACCGGGTATCAACTTATTTGTTGGCTTGCAATATCAACCACGTTGAAATTAATAAATGCTAGTTAAGCTGATATCAGCAATATGTCTGCTTCTCGTCACGAGTACAGCTATTGCAGATATCATTGTGCATGACGACACTTCCAACGAAGTAAGACTTGCTAGCCTAGCAACCCGCATCATCAGCCTCGCCCCCCACGCTACCGAATTGTTATTTGCAGCCGGTGCCGGGGAGCGTGTGGTGGGGGTAGCAAATTACAGTGATTATCCAGCTGCCGCTCTAAGACTACCCAAAATCGGCACTTCCAACTCATTGGACCTGGAAACAATTGCCGCACTCCATCCTGATCTGATTATTGCCTGGAAAAGCGGCAATCCCGATGCGCAACTGGAAAAATTGCGGCAATTACATATCCCTATTTTTTACAGCGAACCTCAAAAAATTTCCGATATTCCGTCTACGATCGAACATTTTGGCCGATTAGCTGGCACAGAATCTTTCTCGCGGACTGCCGCAACTGCATTCCGCAATCAATTAAATAAGTTGCGCAATAATTTCTCGAACAGAAAACCCGTCAGCGTGTTTTACCAAATCTGGGACCATCCACTGATTACCATTAACGACCAGCACTTTATCAGCGATGCCATCAGTTTATGTGGCGGCCGCAATATATTTGGCAAGTTGCCTACACTGACTCCCAATGTCAGCACGGAAGCCGTCTTAATAGCAAACCCAGAAGCCATTATTACCAGTGGAATTGGAGAATCCCGGCCGGACTGGCTCAATGAATGGCAGCGCTGGCCCAAACTGCAAGCCACGCAGCACAAAACTTTATTTTTTATTCCTGCTGACTATATCAATCGCCCCAGCCCACGCATTCTGAAAGGCATTGAGCAAATGTGCACCATGATTGAACAGGCAAGAGAGCAACAAAAATAACCACTATCTACACCTGATTTCTTGCAGTAATCATTTCTTTTTTCGCCTAATTTTGCTATCGTCCGCGTCATGGTTAATGATGCAATCGACTTAAATTCCCTGCGCCGTGTTTTGGTGATCAAACTTCGTCATCATGGCGACGTCTTGCTTTCTTCACCGGTTTTTAGTGTCTTAAAAAATCATGCACCCCATCTGGAAATTGATGCACTGGTTTATCAAGATACAGCAGAAATGCTAACTTTTCATCCTGCGATCAGCCAAGTACTCTGCGTCGACCGAAAATGGAAAAAAATGGGCCTGCTCACACAGGCCGCTGCAGAATGGAAGCTGTTTTCCACTTTGCGGAACAGAAACTACGATCTCGTCATTCATCTCACAGAACACCCACGTGGTGCCTGGATCAAACGGCTATGTGGTGCACGTTATGGTGTGGCACGTAAACTACCGGAAAAGGGACGTTCCTGGGGTGACAGCTTTTCCCATCTTTATTCGTTCCCCAGAAACACACCACGGCATACTGTCGAACTTAATCTGGATGCACTGCGACGTATTGGCCTTTTTCCTGAAGAAGATGAGCGTAAGTTAGTGCTCGCACCCGGAAATGAAGCTTCCGCGTCAATGGCAAATCTGCTTGCCCAGCATAGCCTGAAAGCCGGTGAATTCATCCACCTTCACCCGACTTCACGCTGGTTGTTTAAGTGCTGGCCGGTTGAAAAAATGTCTCAGTTGATTGAGGCATTGCAGATACAAGGACACGCTATTGTTGTTACTGCGGCTCCGGACACCAGAGAACGCGATATGCTGCGAGCAATTTTAAATCCCTTGAAGCAACCTGTTGTTGATTTGTCCGGCCAACTTTCTTTAAAGCAACTTGCCGCTTTAACTGGCGCCGCAAAATGTTTCATTGGGGTGGATTCAGCCCCTATGCATATTGCTGCCGCCATGCAAACGCCCTTGGTGGCCTTATTTGGCCCTAGCGGTGAAAAAGAATGGGGGCCCTGGATGGCACCTCATCGCATCATCACCTCAAACCACACCTGCCGCCCCTGTGGGAATGACGGGTGTGGAGGAAGCAAAGTAAGTGAATGCCTGACATCGATACCTGTTGAACGGGTTTTAAGCGCCGTCCAGGAAATGTTGAAAATAGGATGAAACCAATTAAAATTGCGCTTATTCGTCAACGGTACACGGCTTTTGGCGGCGCAGAACGCTTTGTAGAACGGGCTGTACAAGCTTTGCAAGGTCAAGGTGCTCAATTAACCTTGATCACCCGTAGCTGGGATGCCAATGTAGAGCGCGAGCACTTAATCTGCGACCCTTTATATTTCGGCAATTTATGGCGGGACTGGGGGTTTGCACGGTGCGTTTGCCGCACTCTCAAGCACCAAACCTTTGATCTGATCCAATCTCACGAACGCCTCTCTTGCTGTGATGTTTTCCGTGCAGGGGATGGAGTACACCGAGAATGGCTATCACAACGTAAACGCACCATGGGCCTATTCGGCAAACTCGGTATTAATTTGAACCCCTATCACCACTATGTGATGGCTGCTGAAAAAAAAATGTTCCATAGCCCGCAACTCAAGGCCGTCATCTGCAATTCGAGCATGGTGAAAGCAGAAATCCAGCGCTATTTTGGTCTTGATGAAGCCAAATTACATGTTATCTATAGTGGCGTGGATACTGAGGCCTACCACCCTCGTCTTAAATTGGCACACCGGGAATCCATCCGCAACCAATACCAGATTCCCCAAGATGCGCCGCTGTTTCTGTTCGTTGGTTCCGGATTTGAAAGAAAAGGGCTGCCGGTTTTGCTACAGGCCATGAAACAATTGCCTGAAAACGCCCACTTGCTCATTGTAGGCAAAGATAAAAAACTCGCCTCTCTCAAGACGCAGTCGCACACTATGGGCTTATCCAGCCGTATTCATTTTGCTGGTGGCCAGCAAGACACCAAACCCTATTACGGCGCGGCTGATGTTTTTGTCCTCCCTACACTCTACGACCCATTCCCCAATGTCGCTCTGGAAGCAATGGCATCCGGCTTACCAGTAATCACCAGCCTTAAAAGCGGTGCTGCAGAATTGATCATTCAGGGCAAAAACGGCTTTGTGTGCGATGCGCTTGACCTGCCGCAATTGGTCCGCCATATGCATCAGCTTATGTCACCCGAAATGCAGATATCAACTGGTACTGCGGCCAGAGAAACCATGGCCACCAGAAATCTGGATACCATGGGAATCCAGTTACTGGAACTGTATAAAACGTTACTGCCCTCCTGAGCTCGCTCGCCTGTTACGAAGCCGTTTCAGCATCCATGGCAACTCAGGTATAATCAAACATTTTTCAGCTTCCAAACCAATCAGTTATTGGATATTAAGTAAGCACTACATGGCAAATTCGGAAATGAGCAGCAAAGACTTGTATCTGCGCTTGCTACGATACATTCTTCCCTACTGGCGGGTTTTTGCCGTATCAGTCGTAAGCACAATCGCTGTCGCCGCGACTGAACCGGCTTTACCAGCATTACTCAAGCCCTTGCTGGATGGCAGTTTTGTTAATCGCGACCAAACCCTCATCAAACTGATTCCCCTGCTGCTAATCGGGTTGTTTCTGCTACGCGGCATTTTCACCTTTACCAGTAACTATACTGTGAACTGGGTCTCCACCAAGTTGGTCACAGACCTTCGCAACCTGATGTTTCAGAAACTGATTACACTACCCACCCCTTATTACGACAATGCCTCATCCGGTGAAGTGATTGCCAATGTGGCATTTAACGTGAGCCAGGTGACCTCCGCAGGCACAAATGTCATTACTGTTTTAGTCAGGGATTTTTTTACAGTCCTTGGTTTATTGGGATGGATGCTTTACCTGAACTGGAAACTCACTTTAATCGCTTTCGCTATCGCGCCTATCACTGCGTTGATCGTCAGATTATTCAGCAAACGCTTGCGAGAAATGAGTCGCAGCAGCCAAAGCGCATTAGGTGATATCACCCATGTCCTGGATGAAACGCTGGGTGCGCATAAAGTTGTCAAGGTTTTTGGAGGTCAGGACTATGAAATCAAGCGTTTTTCAGAAGCGACCAACCGGGCACGCCGTTTCAGCATGAAACAGACTGTAGCTGCCAGTGCCAACGTGCCGCTTGTACAGCTTGTTGCGGCCATTGCTTTGGCATTGATCATCTACTTTGCCACGCTTCAGTCAAGCGGCAATCAAACCACTGTGGGCGGGTTTGTCTCTTTCATCACTGCCATGCTCATGCTGCTGGCACCGGTAAAACGATTAACCGGCGTAAGTGAGGCCCTGCAAAGAGGGTTAGCCGCCGCTGAAATTGTATTTGCATTATTGGACAAAGAGCCCGAACCGGATAGCGGAACAATTGAAATCCCCCATACACAAGGTGCACTGGAATTTCAGAATATCAATCTGGAATACGAAGCAGGATCTCATAATTTAGCACTCAAAGACTTCTCCCTTAAAATCGCACCTGGTGAGACCGTTGCCTTGGTTGGTCAGTCTGGAAGCGGCAAAACCTCTTTGGTGAATTTGATCCCCCGCTTTTATCATCCGACAAGTGGCCAAATTTTACTGGATGGGTACGACACCACAACCATCAAGCTAACCAGCTTGCGCAGTCATATTGCATTTGTCAGCCAGGATGTCGTGCTATTTAATGACACGGTCGCTGCCAATATCGCCTATGGTCAGCAACAGGCAACGATCGAAGCCATTACCGCTGCTGCAGAAGCTGCACACGCCATGGAATTTATCCACGAAATGCCTCAGGGTTTGCAAACATTGGTGGGTGAAAATGGCGTTAAACTTTCTGGCGGTCAGCGTCAGCGCATTGCCATAGCACGGGCTATCCTCAAAAATGCACCCATCCTGATTCTGGATGAAGCCACATCAGCGCTGGATACCCAATCCGAACGCCATGTGCAGGCCGCTCTGGAAAACCTGATGCAAAACCGTACTACCATTGTGATTGCCCACCGCCTCTCCACTATAGAGAACGCCGACCGCATCGTTGTCATGCAAAAAGGACGCATTGTAGAGATCGGCAATCACCGCAAACTGATAGAACAAAATGGCGTATACGCCAACTTGCATCGCATTCAGTTTGTCCATGAAAACACTCAAACGGCACAATAATGACTGGCACTCCAAACAAAACTCCGATACATATTGTTCATACCGAAGCCTCTCTCGGCTGGGGTGGACAGGAAATTCGTATTCTGACGGAAGCTGCCGGCATGATCAGGCGTGGTCATCAAGTAACTTTACTGTGCCCGCCCGAAGCAAAGATTTTTACCGAAGCAAAAACCCGTAATATCCCTGTGGTTGCTTTACCCATAGGCCGGAAAAATTTCAGTGGTTTGCTGGCCATGCGCCGTTGGCTCAAAGCCAACAAAGCCGACGTCATCAACACCCACAGTTCTACAGACAGCTGGTTAGTGGCCCTTGCTTCAGTTGGTCTTTCGCACCCGGCAGCCATTGTACGAACACGCCATATATCAGCCCCCATTCCCGATAACGCTTCTACGCGCTGGCTATACAAAAGCGCTACACAACATATTGCTACGACAGGGGAGCTATTGCGCGAGCAACTGATCAAACAAAACGGCTATTCCCCGTCGCAAATCACATCTGTCCCTACGGGTATTGATACGGAACATTTTGTTCCAGGCGACAAAACAACCGCAAGGGAAACACTGAATTTGCCGCAGGACGCAAAAATTATCGGCATTATCGCAACCTTACGCAGTTGGAAAGGCCATCAATATTTGCTGGATGCCTTCGCCCACCTTGCCGACCAAAATACCAGGCTGGTGATTGTAGGGGATGGCCCACAACATGCCGCGTTACAAACACGAATTACTGAACTCAAACTGAATGATCGTGTCACTATGCCCGGTAACCAGCTAGATGTCCTGCCGTGGTTGCAAGCACTGGATATCTTTGTACTGCCTTCTTACGCCAACGAGGGCGTACCACAAGCCATTTTACAAGCCATGTTGTGTGGCCTGCCTATTATCAGCACCCCTATTGGCAGTATTCTGGAGGCGATCCTGCCTGAACAAACGGGTTTAATAGTTGAACCAAAAAACGCACAGCAATTGCAGGAAGCGATAAACAGACTTTTACTTGACCCTGAGCTTTGTAAGGTACTAGGCAGCGCAGCCAGAGCAAGGGCACAAGAAAAATTTGGTCTCGAAGCTATGCTGGACAAAATGGAAGTGATTTTTAACAACGCTGCTACCCATGGCTAGCCGTTTTTCCTCCCGCGTTAAAATCATTACCCTCGCGTTATGGAATAGTTTTGCAACGCTTGGCAGGCGCAAATCGCCTACCGAACCCAAACGGATATTAATAGCCCACCACTTATTGCTGGGCGACACCCTTATGCTCACACCGTTACTGGCCAAACTTCGTGAGCAATATCCTGCAGCAGAAATCATTATGGCCACACCAAAAGCCATTGCTCCTCTGTACGAGAAACAACCCTATGGCGTTAAAGCCATACCGTTTGATCCCCGTGATCCTGCCACCTTTCAGATATTATTCGCCTTACGGGGATTTGACCTGGCGATAGTGCCCGGGGACAATCGCCACAGTTGGCTTGCACGCGCCCTTGGTGCAAAATGGGTGATTGCGCACGCTGCTGACCATCCTGCCTATAAGAACTGGGCAGTTGATACCCTGATTCCTTATCCAGACTTACCCGCCACATGGGGAGACATGGTAGCTGCCTTAATGCCAGGGAAACCACCGGAAGCATATCGCCCAGCTGATTGGCCATCGCCTGCATACACTCCATTCCAGTTACCCAATAGGCCTTATTGTGTGTTGCATGTAGGTGCTAGCAGCCCCCTCAAGCATTGGGATAATACCAAGTGGTTAGCTCTGGCAGAATATTTGTCCAACCGAGGCTACCAAGTAATCTGGAGCGGTGGCAAAGGAGAGGAAAAATACATTGCCACCATTGACCCTGAACAAAAATTTCCTTCCTGTGCTGGTCAGCTTACGCTTCCGCAAATGTGGCATCTGATTAAAAATGCTGCATTGCTAGTGTGCCCTGATACTGGCATCGCGCATCTGGGCAGGCTCGTTAATGCACCCACTATCACCCTCTTTGGCCCTGGCTCAGACGTCATTTGTGGAAAAGGCGAATTTTGGTCGAATAGTCCTTACCATGCGGTAACTATCGAAGATTTTCCCTGCCGCAACCAACAAAAACTTTTCAGACGAGAAATTTCATGGGTCAGGCGATGTGGCAGGAGCACGAAGGAATGCAATACCCCTCAATGCATGCATGCTATTACGTTACCTGATGTCACGAATCTAATAACAGAGATTCTTGGCTCAACCCAATAAAGATAAAACAGAATATAGAGTAAAAAATGAATGATATGAACGTTTCCGCAATTGATCTCGGCGCATTTCACGACACTTGCCTCGCCAATCCAGAATGGCCTAAGCAGTCCCCAGCAAAATTTGATTCCGGGGTATGGCAAGCTATCGAACTGAATCACCGCTTTAATTGCCTGTTGTGGAATGAAGAAGATCTCGCAAGACGCAAGAATGTCCCTGACAGCGAGATAGCCGCTAATAAGCGTGCAATTGATGGTTATAACCAGAAACGCAATGATGCCATTGAAGGTATGGATGAAGCCCTGCTGCATACTCTCTCGAACGTCACTCTTCAGAACAATGCGAAATTAAACAGTGAAACAGCTGGCGCTATGATGGATCGGCTTTCAATACTAAGTTTAAAAATTCACCACATGAGATTCCAAACCCAGCGTACGGATGTAGATATTAATCACATTGAAACTTGCTCTGCGAAACTCGCAAAACTGCTTGAACAACGAACCGATTTGCAGTCATGTCTGGATACACTGCTCGAATCTGCATCTCAAGGGCAAGCGTATTTTAAAATTTACAGGCAGTTCAAAATGTACAACGATCCGAATCTCAATCCCAGCATGTACCAGGAAAAAAATAACTCAGGCAAGTAACGATTCGAGCTTGTCATAAATCATCTGATCACCTATTTCTGCTACACTTTTAGTTGCTTCCAGAAATGCGACTTTAGCGCCACGCGGCCCCCATTGGACCGGGGATGGAGACACATCCGTTTCGGCAAATAATCCAAGTACACCGCCCGGGCTCGCCGCTGCAAAATGCATCAGCCCGCTATCGGGGAAAATAGAGGTACGCGCGTTCCAGATCAATCCCAATGCTGGCATCAAAGCGCCCCGGAATGGATAAATATAAGGTACTGCTGCATCAAGCACCGGCTGAGCCACCTCATCATCCCCCGGGTACAACGGGTTATCACTCTTACCAGGCGTCCACATGAATAATGTATCCAACTGAAAGTGCTCTTTAAAATATGCTGCCCAGTGAAAAACCTGTTCCGAAGTGGGTTGTTTTTTTGCCCGACGAGCACCCAACCCGATCACAATATATTTTCTGGGGGATATATGTCGCCCAAACAACCAATTTTCGGCAAATAACTGCCACTGAGCCGGAAGGTTAAATGTCGGGTTTATCACCTGCTCATGCAACCTGATTTGAAGTGGCAACAGCAAATTCAACATGCGATCAGATTCATGCTCGCCTGCAGGCGCAGGTAAAGGGTCAGATACACGAGCGCAAACAGCGCTCTCATCACAATAGGTTATCGTACGCTTGGCGTGAATGCTCAACGCACGTTTAACCGCACGAGGGGAAAATTCCCCTCCAGCTACAATTGCCACATCAAAACGTTGAAATCGCAATTGAAGCTGTTGCCATATCTGGTGAATGACCGCTCCAAAATCAATTTTTCGTCCTGATTTAGCTCTGCGATATATCCACAACTGATCAATATCGGTATTTTCTGCTACGACCCAAGCATTGTAGTTGTTCGCGAGCAAATGAATCTCAGCGTTCGGCAAAGATTGGCGCAAATGACTTAACATGGGTGTTGTCAGTAACAAATCCCCTATTTTATCGCGCTTAAGAATCAGAATTTTCATGTTGGAATCTTGCGTAGATATACCCTACTTGGCCTTTTTCATACGGGTCCACTTGGTAGCCCCATTCTTCAAGCTTGGAAGCCAACACGGCACCACCACGATGAAATTCCATCATAATGATTTCCGGCTTTATCATTTCCCAAAATGGCACATTCTGGAATAACGCGTACTCACAACCTTCACAATCCAGTTTCAGGAAATATACTTTTCCAATTCCGCTTTTGTGGAGATATTCAACTGCATTAACCAATTGCAGGTTCTGTAAGACTCTTTCTCCTTTTGCGCTTTTTTCAGTACTATCAAGTACTGTGGCACCCGCAAATCCACAAGTAGTAGCGTTGATGGTAATGACTTCATTTTTATCCGATAAACCAACGGGGTGAATCTCAATCTGATTTCCCAAGTTATTAAGTCGAATATTTTCCTTCAAGTACGTTTGAAGAATAGGCAACGGCTCAAATGCATGGACCATTGCGCCTTGCTTTGCGAATGCAATAGCCGAATCTCCCACATAAGCACCCACATCGAGTACGACCTTACCATTCAAATCCATCTCATCAAGCTTATAGACATTATCAAGAAAGATTTCCTTAAGCGTACCTCCAAGAGATTTATCCATAGGTGGTGCAGTAAATTCAGAACCTTGGAAAGCCACATGCAATACATCATCCTTCCAATATGGGTAAGCACCAACTTCGATCATTCTTGCTGCTGATGGCAACATTTGCCAATATTTTTTAGGTACCGAAAAAACCTTACCCTCGCTATGACTAACAAACTCACCTTTACCAAAAAAGGGGAAAGTCAAAATGTGCCAATTAGGGGATAGCACCTGGCTGATAGCTCGAACTGATTTATAATAAAGGCGCAACGCCCTGATTTTGTCACGAATACTCATAAATTATTAAACGCCTTTCTTCCCTGCATTATCTGTAGCGGAAACGCTCGTCTCACTGAAAACCTGTATAATTGTACAGTTTTTCACTTATTAGCCCTTAACTTTCTATGACCAGCATAGTCACAAAACTCACCTCAAAATATTTAATTGAAGTCGTATTGCTTATCGGTTTAATTATCGCAGTTCCGCTCCTTGAGGCACCTAAAAATATATTTTGGCTTGCATATTGCATTACTTGGTTGTTCAATCGCTTCAAAGACAAAAATTTTGGCGGTCAGTGGGACATCTGGGATAGTCTTATTTTCACCTGGATTGTTTCCGGGTATGTTATTTCTGCCTTTGCCGGTATGCACAGTAGTGAATGGGGCGGTGCGAATGACATTCTTCGTTACGGCTCCATCTTATGGCTCATCAAGCGCAGCGGTTATCAACGTAATGAGCTGATGTGGTTAGGATTCACTGTAATTACATCCACACTGATAGCACTAACCTATGCCTTCTGGGCACTCTATGTATCGCACACTAGACAACTGTTGGAACTGAACTCGGTTGGACATGTTAACCACAGCGCAATTTATATGGCGATCAGCTTTGGTGTTGCTTTATCGTATACATTAGCCCTCTGGAAAAAACTGGGTATCATAGGGCGGCTATTAGGCACACTCTGCATAGTGCTGTTTGCAGTGGCCGTATTGATTAGCGCTAGTCGTGCAGCGGTCGCAATGGCAATCGTGTTTGCAATCATCCTCGGAATTGCCTGGGTAAAGCGTTCAGGCAAATCCGGTATCTTGCTTCTTGTCGGTATCATGTGCGTTGTTGCAGGTGCTTACTTTGCCAAAATTGATGTGGTAAAGAAACAAGAAGCTGTTGCCAAAGAAAACCGGCTACTCACGGGCCGTGATCAGATTTGGCATAGCGCCATCGTTGCCTGGAAAGAGTTTCCATTATTTGGCGTGGGTATGCACAACTACAACCAAATTAGCATGGAAAAGGTTCAAACCTGGGTTGAAGCATCGGGCAAACCTTTTGACCCTTCTTATTATTTAGGCAGCGCGCATGGCCATAGTCTCTTTTTCACTGCCTTGGCTGAACGGGGTGCCATTGGTTTGTCAGTCTTAGTCACCATTCTGTTGTCGTGGCTCTATACTTTAATACGCTTTCGCCCGAAAATACAGGATGAGGATATTGAATGGGCGCTTTGGGGGTCCAGTTTATCAGCGTGGCTTGTCAACGTTGGTGTAGGTTTTGTCAATACCACACTGCATCACGAACATGGTATTTTAAGTGCCACATTGCTTGGTATGTGGCTTGCCTATTTGCATCTCAAAAAACAAAACGTATCCACTACTACAACAGCGAAATAAGAGTATCTGATGACCAAATCGCTGAATTTTGTCATTGCCACACCCACAAAAATTGGCCGCACAAAAGTTGGGTTGAACCTTGGCCAAGCATTTTCAGCATTAGGCCATCAGGTCACCTATTTTGATTATGATATCAAACCTCCGCTAGAACGCTATTTGCCTCGCGCCTTAAGGGCAAAAGGTTGGCAACAGCGGCAGGAGCAATATATCAATGACCAGTTAATCAATGTTATCAAACAGCAAAAACCTGACTTGTTTCTCTGTGTTAAAGGTGTTCAATTATTCCCTGAAACCATTCAGCAAATAAACGCACTTGGTGTCACTACTATCGGTTACTGGATTGATGATCCACTTGATCACAAGCGCTCAATTATCAATGCGCCTTTTTATCACTATTATTTTACCAACGATGCTTCCTCTGTAGCGCTGTATAAAACAGAAGGTGTTACCCGAATTCAGCACCTGCCCTCAGCTGCTGATACACATACCTTTTATCCTCTGCCGCATTCCACAAGCTTGGCAGATATCATTTTTGTTGGCACACACTCCCCTTATCGGGAAAGCATTGTCCAGCAATTACAAGATTTTGATTTACGGGTTTATGGGCCTGGATGGCATAAAGCCCAGTTAAGAAAATCCTGTGTTTACCCCGAAGCATTTGGTAAGAAGACTAACGAAATATTTAATCAGACAAAAATCAATCTCAATATTCATAACTGGTTCGGACAAGGCTCGGCCATGAACCTGAGGCTTTTTGAGGTTCCTGCTGCGGGTGGATTCTTGCTGACAGACTGGGTTGCAGAAATAGATGATGCCTACACTGAAGATAAACATATCGCCTGTTGGCGAAACGTTGAAGAACTCAGAACCAAAATCAACTACTTTCTGGCTCATGAAGAGGAAAGGCAATTAATTGCAAAGCAAGGAAATCAATATTTTCTACAGCATCATTCCTATATTGCAAGAGCCCAACTTATGCTGAGCTATCTGTCATGAGCACATCGCTAAAAATCCTTGTTATCCGTCGAGACAATATTGGTGATCTGGTTTGCACCACACCCATGTTTCTTGCTTTGCGCGCTCATTTTCCCAAAGCGTATATTGCTGCGCTGGTAAATAGCTATAACCTACCCGTCTTGCAAAACAATCCGGATATTGATGATGTCTTTGCTTATACAAAGGCCAAACATCGCGCTAAAGGTCAGTCTACTCTCCGCGTGTATTGGGATCGTATTCGACTTATTTTTAAACTCAGAAAACAGCATTTTGATTATGTTATTTTAGCAGCACCCGATTTTCAGCCACGCTCTCTTAAATTGGCACGCATGGTTAGGCCAAAACATATTATTGGCTTTGTTTCCCACAGCCAAACAGAGCAACACATTGAAATCGATACGCCCATCCCCTATATCTTCCAGGAAGACATACATGAAGCAGAAGACGTTTTTAATCTCCTGACTCCATTAGGCATACTGCCACCCCCACCTCAACTACGTATTACGCCTCCTCCAGTGGAAACAGATCAAGCACAATCCTTGCTCAAAAATCAGCAATGGCTCTCTGAAACAAAAATGCTGATCGGCATCCACATCAGTGCCAGAAAACCCAGCCAGAGATGGCCTAGCGCTTATTTCGTTGAATTGATTTCAGAATTACATACAAGGCACCAATCTGGATTTATTTTATTATGGTCACCCGGCGACGAAACCAACCCGATGCATCCTGGTGATGATACTAAAGCACAAGAAATCAGGGCACAATTAAACAGCTTACCGATCCTCGCCTACCCCACAAGCAAACTCGAAGAGCTCATTGCCGCATTATCTCTATGTGACTCCGTTATTTGTAGCGATGGCGGAGCCATGCATCTGGCGGCAGGACTTGGCAAACCTATTCTTTGCTTCTTTGGAAAATCCAACCAGAAAAGATGGCATCCGTGGGGAGTGCCCTATATTGCGTTGCAGCCTGAAAGCTTTAATGTAGAAGATATCAGCCCAGATATTGCTTTAAAACAATTTGACGCGTTACTTCAAAAATCCAACTTATAAACCATTCAAAGTAAGCTTAACTCCTCAGCGAAAACTTGCTTTTTGATGAAGAGCACTATTTACCATTACTACATGAATACTCTGGCACCCACTCTTTTAAGTCTCGCCTGACGTCTTCATCTTTCAAAATGGGGCTTTCAGACAAATACGTTACCAATTTCTCAAGCCACTTCAAATCTGCTTCACGGGCTTTTGCGATTCTCAATTTTGGATGAGGCGTAGGTAACGTATGCTCGTCATCAGCAAGTAATTCCTCATACAGCTTTTCACCGGGCCTTAATCCAGTAAAGACTATTTTTATATCTTCCTCATTAAATCCAGACAATCTGATCATGTCTTTTGCCAGTTCAACAATACGAACCGGCTCACCCATATCCATGACAAATACTTCACCGCCCTTACCCATTGAACCTGCCTGCAATACCAGTTGCGCAGCCTCAGGAATAGACATGAAGTAGCGGGTTATTTCGGGGTCAGTCACGGTAATAGGTCCTCCATTTGCAATTTGCTCACGGAATTTTGGTATCACGCTGCCTGTACTGCCCAATACATTTCCAAATCTCACCATCACAAACTTTGTTTGCTCTTTCTGTTGCAGGCCTTGACATACCATTTCAGCGAGACGCTTACTTGCCCCCATGACATTTGTGGGATTCACCGCCTTGTCAGTCGAAATCAGCACAAACTTTTCTACTCCGTGTTGCACTGCAGAACTGGCCAGACAATAAGTTCCTAAAATATTATTTTGCATAGCCTCCCAAGCATTTTCTCTCTCCATGAGAGGCACGTGCTTATACGCTGCCGCGTGAAATATCACCGTAGGTTGATGCGTCTCAATTACCTGATCCACTCTGGCTCGTTTTTTTACATCCCCTACTACAGATATCACACTGATTTTTGGAAACTTCTCAAGAAATTCCTGCTCTATCGTGTACAGAGCAAATTCATTCAGTTCAAATAGCACCAAATGCTTTGGATTAAATTTAGCAATTTGACGGCAAAGCTCCGAGCCAATAGAGCCACCAGCTCCACTTACCATCACCACTTTATCTGTCAAGAAATTGTGTAACTGTTTATCATCCAGCACCACCGGGTCACGCCCAAGCAAATCATCGAGCTCGACATTCCGTATTTGCGAGACTGCAACCTTCCCTGACATCAAATCTTCAAATGACGGAACCGTTAGAACCCTAATTCCAGCATCGGTGCATAGCCCTACCACTCGTCTGCGAATGGCATGAGAGGCAGACGGCATTGCAATAATTGCCTGTCCGACAGATAGTTTTGTTGCAAATAAAGGCAATTCATCCAGCCTGCCCAAAATAGGCACACCCTGAACCAACCTTCCATGCTTGTGTATATTGTCATCAAGGACACCAACAACGCGCCATTCGTTACTTCTCTCAAGTGCCTTGATCAAGTTAGCCGCCGCATCACCCGCTCCCAGAATCAGAACCGGCAAGCCTTGCAACTGAAATGTGCCATATAACCGATGTTCTTTCCAAGCGCGATAGAGTAGCCGACTTCCGCCCATTAACATCACTAACAAAACGGGATCAAGCAAAAATACCGTACGAGGAATCTGGCCTGACGCCCTGAACAACATTAAAGTAAGCGAACCCAGTAAGGTTGCCAAAATAACGGCTATCAATATCCGCTTAATATCAGGCAAACTAGCATAGCGCCAGATACCACGATACAAACCGAAATACCAGAATACCGCAGCCTGTACAGGGACCACATAGAGCAAGGTTTGCAGCATATTCTGGGTATAAGAAGGAGGAATATCCAGGTTGAAACGCAGCCAATAAGCCACAACCCACGCCGCTGCCGAAGCCAAAACATCATGTAAAAAAGCCAACAAACCTCTTATGTTCATTCGGCTCTCAAATCCAAAATTATGTTTATTCGGATCATTGCACCGCAGCTCTCATGACTTTTTCTACAGCCTGGCAAATATCGTGCATATCTTTTTCTTCAAGCGTCGGATGCACCAAAAACATCAAGCTGGTTTCACCAAGTTGTTTAGCTATCGGCAGTCTCGCAGGAGGTCGCATGGATTTTGGGAAGGCTTTCTCCAGATATATTTCACTGCAGCTGCCACTAAAGCATGGAACGCCTTCAGCCACAATCGCCAGCATTATTTTATCCCTATCCCAACCTGCTTTTAACATTTCTGATTTTGTAAATGTATAAAATTTGTAGTAAGCATGGTCCACATATTCTGGTGCAACGGTTACTCGCAATCCAGGTATTTTCTCAAAACATTGTCTCAAAATCAGGGCATTTCGCCGCCTGGTTTCTAGCCAAGCGGGTAATTTTAGAAGCTGGACCCGCCCGATAGCTGCCTGCATTTCGGTTATACGCCAATTTGTGCCAAAAGAATCATGCACCCAGTTGAAGCCTGGCTTAGCTTCCCGGTTATAAATTGCATCATAGCTCTTGCCATGATCTTTAAATGCCCAAGCTTTTTCCCATATTTGCCGGTCATTAGTCGTAAACATGCCACCTTCACCTCCAGTGGTCATAATCTTGTCCTGACAAAATGAGAAAGCTGCCACATCACCCAACGAACCAACCAGCTTTCCTTTATAAGTTGCACCATGGGCCTGAGCGCAGTCTTCAATTACCTTCAGCCCATACTCATTAGCCAATGCTAGGATAGGATCCATTTCACATGGCCATCCAGCTAAATGCACCGCTATTATCGCTTTCGTCCTGGGTGATAAGACAGCTCGGATGCTGTCAGCTGTTACATTCTGGCTAACCAGATCAACGTCAGCCATAACTGGAGTCGCGCCACGCATAACCACACAGCTTGCAGAAGCAATGAAAGTCCGGCTAGTAAGAATCACCTCATCACCGGGGCCAATACCTAACGCATACAAAGCCAACTCCAGCGCCACCGTTCCATTGGCAAGGGCAATTGCATACTGACACCCAACAAAGGATGCAAATTCTTCTTCAAACTTGCGGCCTTCTTGTCCGGTCCAATAGTTCACTTTGCCAGATGCAAGCACGTTTTCGACAACCGCTATCTCATCCCGCTCAAAATAAGGCCAAGGGGCGAATGGCTCTGAGCGTAGTGGCTCATTACCATCAATGGCCAAATGATCTACAAATTTCATATCAAATTGATCCAGAATCTTTATTTAACGATGCGGGCGGGTGAACCCACCACTTTTTCATTTTCATTTACGTTTTTAATCACAGTCGATCCAGCTCCAACGACAACCCCATTGCCAATAGAAATACCTGGCGTGATAACACTGGCCGCACCTATCAAACTACCCTCACCCACTTGTACATTGCCACACAGATGGCTTCCTGGCGCAATATGCACCCCATTACCAACTGCACAATCATGGTCCACTGTTGCTGCAGTATTGATAATGGCATTTTCACCTATAACCGCGTCCGAATTAATAATGCAACCCGCCATAATCACGGATCCACGCCCAACCTTTACCCCACGAGCAATTTGTACGGATGGATGAATCACGCTCACAAGTTTAAATCCATTTTTCACAAGCCATTCAGCCACTTTCAACCTGATATTATTTTCACCGATTGCGACAATCCCTCTATCTGTCAGAATTTCTTGGCTTTCGGCAACTAATGTTTCCCTGCCTCCATAGACAGGATAACCATAAAAGTCTTGCCCCCAGAGAGCCTTATTATCATCTATCAGAAAAGCAATTTTAAACGCTCCCTGCTTTTCAATCGCATCAATAACTACTTTTGCGTGGCCGCTAGCGCCAAACACAAAAATGGATTCTTTTTCATCTAACATCGTTTCTTGCATTGCCCGCAAATTTTTCCATCGTTACATGCCCCTCTTGATTGACCCCTTCTGAACGCAATACTTTCATCACTGTAAGCCAAAAGATCTTTAAATCAAGCAGCAAAGACTGGTGATCCACATACCAGACATCCAGCTTAAATCGCTCCTCCCAACTGATTGCATTTCGTCCGTTCACCTGCGCCCATCCTGTAATACCTGGCCTTACATCATGTCGTCTGGCCTGATCAGCAGAATACAACGACAAATATTCCATCAATAACGGACGAGGGCCGACCAAACTCATATCGCCTTTCAACACATTAATCAACTGCGGAAGTTCATCCAAACTTAAACGACGTAATATTTTCCCGAATCTCTGCAATCGATACTCATCAGGCAAAAACTCACCTCTGCCATTACGCTCATTACTCATGGTGCGAAATTTATACAGATAAAAAGGTTTGGCATTTTTGCCGGGCCTTAACTGTTTAAACAAAAACGGGCTACCGATAAAAATCTGAACCAAGATTGCTACAACAACCATAACAGGGGAAAAAAGTATCAACAAAATCAATGAAGAAAGCATATCAAGAAAGCGTTTTATCATAACGTTTCCGGCAGCAATTCCTGATAATATTCCAACAGTGCCGCAGTCACTATTGATGTTGGAAAAAGACTTTTCGCACGGTTTTGCGCATATCGTCCCATTTTACCCCTCAACTCGCTGTCTGATGCCAACAATCGCATTTTATCCAACAAATCCTGAACATTTTTTGCATCATGCAACAAGCCTGACTTTCCGTCTTCAATAGCATCAACAATGCCATAAATCCTCGAACCAATAGCCGGGATACCCACACATGCTGCTTCGATAATGACGCTTCCAAAGCCTTCTCGATAACTGGGAAGGCAAAATACATCTGCTGCAGCCATATACGCTTCCGGAGTATTAGTAAACCCTACAAAATTAATACTACCTATGCAATCACTGCTAACTTCTCTAATAGCCTTTTGAACTGCATCCTCATCTGGGCCAACCAACAGCAAATGGATCTCTTGATTATCTTTGCGAAGCCGGGTAAATGCCTCAACCAAATCCAATATGCCTTTATCTTTGGTTAATCGCCCCAAAAAAAGAAACAGAATGCCAGTTTCAGCAATGCCAATTTGCTGTCTAATTTTCCTCCGGGAAATGGGATTTGGTTTAAAGCGCTCGGTATTCACACCACTTATGGAACCGTGTACAAGAACAGTCGCCTTATTTGAAGAGAGAACATGCTCGTGAACTAAGAACTCCTTCTGTGAAACACTATCCACCAAGAGATGTGTGGCACACTTACCTAGCAGCCTATCCACATTTTTTAACACAAAACGTCCCAAGCCAGATCTTGTTGCCCAAACCTGACCTGTAAATGTATGAAGTCGAATCGGGATAAAAGCAAAACATCCTGCCATCATTGATAACAAACCTGCTTTAGGAGTAACCGAATGAACCAGGTCAAAATGGTTCTGCCGAAAAACAAGAAAAAGGCTAAACATTGCACGCAAATCTGTCCAAAGTGAAATTTTCCTTTCAATCCGTAAAGGGATTACTTTAGCTTGAATTCCAAACGCTTGAAGAAAATCGGGCGTCACTGTATTTGTAATAACATAAACTTCATAGATTTCTTGCATAGCCTTCAAATGGTTAAGCAAAAAGGCTTGAACTGTCATTTCACTTGCAGTAACAATACAAATTTTTTTCACAATGGATCTACAACTTTTTTATATGAGGAATCGAAAAACAGAAATATCGGACTATAAACATTTCGCCATCTTATAAAAAGCAATGTTACGCGGATTTAAATTGTAAATACTCATCCTGAACTCTAAATAGAGATAGGTTTGTTTCCAAAAAACAATTTGCCGCTTCCTGCAACCAGAAACAACATCGCTAAAGTTGCGACGAACACTCCAACATAGCTTTTATAATATAAACAGAGAACTTCTGTCAGAAAAAGGGCCCAGAAAAGGAGGATACATACTAAATCCAACCCTTCCAAATGCTTTAACTTATAAATCATTATTAACAAAAGTCCAGTCGTCACCATCATGGAAAGTGTCGTAGCTAAAGCGATACCTGACACCCCAAAATGCGGCATAAACGCAAGATTCAAAATTACATTTAAACAAAGTCCAGATAGAGAAGTAACTATTATCAAGGCATTGTGGCGGCTCGCGACCGCAAATTTCAATAACAAAACGTTACAGGCAAAAAATGGGAGTTGTATCACGCCAAATTTCACTACTCGTGAAACCAATGAAGCCTCCTCTCGACCAAAAGCACCTCCTTCAAAAGCGAAATGCACAATATTATCCGACATCAAATAAAGCCCTAGAGCCACTGGAATAGCAAACAGGTTAATGAGAAACAAAAAAAAGGATAGTTCATGACGCATTTCACTCAGCCGGCGTTGAGCCATGAAACCAGAAAAATATGGCAACATCACCGTAGTCAAACCCGTACCAATAACGCCAGTAACAAACAACACCACCTTATTTCCCAAATTTAACGCTGCAACACTACCAGTATCCAAACTTGATGCCATAACATTATCTATTAAGATTGCTGCATTAATAAATAATGCAGATGCAACAAGTACTGTAAATTGCGGCAATACTGCATACACAGACTTCAAATGCTTAGGCCAGCGTGGATAAAATGTAATTCCTTGGCCTCTAAGGGAAATAATTACTAATCCTAAATTGATTATTTGCCCAAAAAGCATACCTGCAGCCACAACTATGACACCAAACTGATGGCCAAACAATATCAATACAATAACTGCCAGGACAGGTACCACAAGTTGTAACAATGCGGGCTGAGAAAGCTTTCCAGAAGCATTTAATAAAGAATTACCCAATATTGTCATCCCACTAAAGAACAATATTGGCAATGCAAACAACATTATTCTGGAAACGTGGTTTATTTTTTCCTGTTCAAAACTCCATCCCATTAACGGAAGCAGAATAGGCATCAACAAATAGATACCAAGGCATAACAATGCCAAAAATGCATTGACCGCAAAAGAAAGCTCAGCGACCGTATCCGCTAAAGCTACAGACATCTTTTCCTTTAATTCCATAAAAAACGGTATAACGGCGGCTCCAAATGGCACGCAAAGAACATTAACAAAGAACATTGGCAACATCATTGCGATAAAAAATATATCGAGTTCGTTACCCAAACCAAACCATCTGGCCATCAAAACGTCACGAACAAACAAGCCTAAAAAAGAAACCATTGTCAAGATTGACACCATAAAACCTGCAGTTGTTATTGATCTCCTTGAAAGAGCATCATTTTTACTCAAGGATTGATCATTAACTTCAAACTCTGTGTCTTCTTTGTCAATTTGTTTTTCATTTTCATATTTTTTTCTTTTCATAAAAAAATATGTCCAACCCAAAGCACCTACCACTATGAAAACAAATAAATATGGGAATCGAATGCGGTATAAGGTGCCTACGTTTGGAGTAACAAAACCATAAATAGCTAAAAATACTGTGGCAAAAACAAGCGAAAGTATAATTTTAGGTGTAGGACGATAGTATAGTGCTAGCAAGACCCCTGGAATAATCAAATACCAAATGGCTGTTTCCATAACCCCAACCAGTTTCATTGCGCTAATATTTTGAACCCAAGTGGTTGGAAAAGGCGCTAACAATGAAATTTCTAAACTTCGTGGCATATACGCTAAAACTGACAGAAAACTATTGGGCGATCGATCGCTATCTATCTGAGATCTTGCTGAAGCACCTTTACATATAGAAAAGGCTCTCACTCGTGCAGCAGCTTCCAAATAATGTTCAAACTTCTCAGGCAAATATTCATTAGCATGCCACTGCCATTTTTTAAGTTCCGGGCAACTCTCATACATGTTTGCAACTATCTCGCTGTCATTTTCTACATTAATTGAAGCAGATGAAGGAAGCAGTTTTATGGAAATCACCGAACTAATAACTACTAGTGCAAACACTACAATTGCAAAAGCTGCATGACTATATTGTCGTTCCAGCTTCTTTGTGAAAATTGAAAAAAACAGCATTCCTACAACAAACCCCATAATGGCAATCATGAGCAAATTTAAAATGTATGGCCTGACAAAATCTATCAAAAGGATACCTAAAAGGCTTCCCAGTGCCAGTCTAATGGCATCCTTTAATTTCCCGGGTTGGTCTATATACCAGACCCAAGAATATAATACGAGTAATATACCAAGTATTGCATACCCATCTTTGTGTAGTTGACCATACCAATTGAGGGCAGATGGAAACGTAATAAACAAACAGGCTGCAATCACACCTGCAACATTGCCTACATTACCTTCCCATAGCCTCCGGGTAATAAGATAAATCAGCACTCCCCCGCTCGCGTGTACGGCTGCATTGATCGGTATAATTAACGATGGGTCATTTCCAAATAGCACATATAATGCTGCAAGCAGCCCAACATTCCCCATAGCTCCAGGTGGAGCTGGCCATAGCTTCCAACTTCCCCAGCCATGCTGATTAATAGCATCTGCAAGTGTTACGGCTACCGAATGAAAATATGCAGCATCATTTGTCATCAAACCTTTTCCAGCATGTAGCGACGGAATTAAAGGTAAGATTAATTTTTGAAATATCAATGCCATAAAAGTGGCATAACAGAAAAAAACAATCCACAATAATATTGAGGGCTGAATACCAAACTTATGGATATGTGTTTTAGTATTAACTTGATTTTGATCAAGCATCCACTTTTTCCCGAAATTCACTGCTGATTGTTATATTACAATTTGATAAATTGGAAAGAGGATTCACGGCTACTATTTTTAGCACTTTTACAATCCACCAAACAACTTAACGTATGCTTTAGGCAGTCTAGAAATCCAGATTAATCGCAACAAAGTGAACAAGTATGATACAGAATCCAACTTTGACAGATTACTATCAATTAATTCTGCCAATTGAGGATCATTGCTAGCTTCATAACGCGCCATTTGCTTTAATAAATAGAATGCCCATACGCTAGCCGCCCATTTTGAATTACTCAAAGTCACGCATTCGCGGCTGAAGTGTTTTAGCAATACTTTAACTTCCCAGTTAGAAATATTTAAATAATTCTTCGATAATCCGCTCTGATTAAAATAATAACGGTACAGTGGCAAGCGAATATTATTAATCTGTATACCCTCTTTAGCAAAACGCAACCAAAGATCGAAGTCTTCACACGAACGCAGGTCACTATCATACCCGCCCATTCGCTCTAGCAAGCATTTATAAACCATCAGTGAAGCTCCGGTCAGGGCATTTCGATAGATCATCCATCTCGAACCCCGGAAGAGCTTGGCATTTGCCTGCTCATAATGACACCACTGTCCAGGCAGACGTCCGATAGCAACCCGCTCAACATTGCATGCGACTACACAATTTTTCCCAACAAATGGATATTGCAATTCTAATTTCTGCGGGTGCAACTCATCATCCGCATCAAGAAATGTAACAATTTCACCGCCTGCAATGGAAACTCCTTTGTTTCTTGTAGCCGCCAACCCAATATTGACAGGGTTTTTAAAGTAAACAACATCCTTGTAGGCTTTTAAAACCTTCTCAATTTCTTCAGTCTCTGGGGAACAATCATTAATAACAATAATTTCATAGGCAGGCATCGTTTGGGCATATGCCGACTCAATTGCCCGGCCTAACGTTGCGGAATCCCGATAACAAGGAATGATTAAACTAATGCGATGCATAAGAAAAGGAGTTGGGGGTTTGAGACACGACTACCTACCGGTTAAGCGAAAATAAATATACTTCGCATATTGATGCAAAATCGATCTCAGTATTAATAAGCTGTTAATTCCCAGCTTTTCCCCTAAGCCCTTTATCGCACGAACATTTTTTAATGCTATATTGGCAAGTCCTGATGAAATATTATTATGAAACCTGTATTTGATTAAAGCCTCATCCACATAGGCCAATTTCGAGATATAGGCAATTCTTAGCCACATCTCGTAATCCTCTACAGCGACTAATTCTATGTTCTCATCTATAAGGCCAGTTTCTTCAAAAATTACTTTTCTGACTAGAACGCTTGAACTGGGAATGCAGTTTTCCCATAGCAAATGACGAAAATGTTCACTAAATACCCTTTTTCTAGCCAGCCGAGTATGTATAACATCGTTTTCTCGAAATGAATAACCATTGGTATAACAGAGTCCAATATCGACATTGTTCTCCATAACATCTATTTGGCGCTGAAGCTTTTCTGGCATCCAAAGATCATCATCATCACAGAAAGCCAGGTATTTACCTTTGGCATGCCTAATCCCCAAATTGCGATTTACAGCGATCACCCCATTATTGGGGTTTCTGAAGTATCTTATTCTGGAGTCATCAAGATGTGAAGCATAGTCCTCTGTTCCATCAATGGACATGTTATCAACAATAATAATCTCGAAATCTTGAAGCGTCTGAGACAGAATTGACCCGATTGTCTCGCGCAGCAGCCCTACCCGATTATAGGTAGGAATGACGACAGAAACCAAAGGTGCTTCGTTAATCAAACAAAATCCCCTTGAGATCGATCACTCGAAGTCACCTAGCTCCGCCAAAATACTGATTACACAAACGGAGGGTCGCATCGACTTCCTCATCAAAATTGCCACTTAATTTGAAACCAGTTGAAAGCAATTTATCCATTCGGTAAGTTAACCCAATATCCTTTTCACTGAAATTGGGCTGAGGTCTTGTGATAGGTGGAACATACCCGAGCACTTCACCACAGCGCTCAGCAATATGGGTTGCTAAATCAATTATACGCATTGAGTTTGCGCCGCCAAGATTGAACAAACCATTACCACACGCTGATTTAGAAAGACCCATCAAATGCAGCACAGCCCTGCCTACGTCTGTCATAGTGACAAAATCACGCCATTGCAAACCACTCGAACGTAATGTCAGTTCTTTATTTTGAACGGCTTGGCGACAAAGATCATTTCCAATCAAGGTCCATCGGTTTACCTCAGGGTGAGTTGGAGCGCCCAGCCCATTTGAAAGCCTTACCACAATACCCGTTAAATCACCACAATCATGAGCGGCCAAAACAAAGTCTTCAGCAACTCTGTGAGTGATCGCATACGGATGAATTGGCCTAGGCAAAAGCTCTTCATCAATATCTCCCACTAATGGCGCACCGTATACGTGGGCAGTTGAAAAATAAATAAATCGTTCCACTCCAGCGCTTATTGCGGCTTGTAGCAGTCTAAGCGTACCCAACCCATTTACCTGAAGCGCTTGCTGAGGATACTGTGCACAATCAATCTCGTTCATAGCTGCAAAATGCACTATACAGTTGACACCACTGCATGCCTTTTGCAAATCTTCATCACTGAACAAATCCAAAGCCACCATCTCACCACGCGCCAGCCAAACCGGACGATGAATGGGAGGGGTACGACTTGCCATGCGAAGCGTTCCACTGTTTTTTTCAGCCAATGTTTGGGCGATGCGCCCACCCACATACCCCATAGCCCCGGTTAAAAGAACAGTTCCACTCATCGGTGCTTGATTGCCCAGTCATATGGAATAGCCGGATCAAAAGGATCACGACGATCAATTTCGTCCGGTGAATGGGGAATGCTGGCACAATTTGCTACAATGGCCATCTCCATTCCGATGCCCTTGAATCCGTTCCACACCATGGGGGGCACAGTCACTAAACAATAATTGTCCGACCCCATAAAAATCTCCTGCACTTCACCACGAGTTGGACTTTCTGGTCGATCGTCGTAAAGCACGAATTTAATATGCCCGTGTGGCACAGCATAATTAAGAGTCATTTCCTTGTGAATATGCCAACCCTTTATAGCCTCAGGGTATACGCAGGAAAAATAAATCTCACCAAACTGCTGAAAGGCTGGATCGCCAACCTTGAACATATGCATGACCTTGCCTCGCTCATCAAGCATCTGCCGTAGGGGGGAAATAATTACACCATCAATCATTTTAGCTCCGGAAAATAATCTCGCAATTGTTGGCGGGTAACCATAGCAACCTCAGCACCATCCATCACCGCCTTATACCAGTCAGCAGTTGCTTCCAGCGTTTTTTCTACGTTCCAGCGTGGTTTCCAACCAAGCAATCGGTGCGCCTTGTCACAATTAAGTTGCAGTAAATTTGCTTCATGCAATTTTACCTCGCTGGGTTCAATAACGACACTTCCACGCCCGATACGACTTACAATTTGCTCCGCCACTTGTAACACGGTCCGCACTTCACTGGAAGGTGGGCCAAAGTTCCAGGCACTTGAATAAGTCAATGGTTGCTCCCGCAAGCGCATTGCAAGCAACAGATAACCGGCAAGTGGCTCTAGGACATGCTGCCATGGCCGAGTAGCCTTGGGGTTGCGCAACACAACTGGCTTACCCAAACCAATAGCGCGGATACAATCTGGCACAATCCGATCCAATGCCCAATCGCCACCTCCGATCACATTGCCGGCCCGTGCCGTTGCGGCACCTAATTCAGGACGATGGGCAAAAAAGGAGCGCGCATAGGCCGAGAAGGCAATTTCTGCTGCGGCTTTCGAGGCACTATAAGGATCGTACCCTCCCAATCGGTCATTCTCCCGATACCCCCACACCCATTCCAGGTTTTCGTAGCATTTGTCAGAGGTAATATAAACCAGAGAACGAACTGATTCACACTGGCGCACAGCTTCCAGCAGATTCACTGAACCCATCACATTTGTCTCAAATGTTGCTTTTGGATCCGTATAGGATGGCCTCACCAAAGCTTGAGCAGCCAAATGAAATACGAACTCAGGCTGGAAACCAGCCATAGTTTCCGTGAGCTTCGTCCCATCGCGCACATCACCTTCGACGTGTCGAATTGACTTGTCCAACGCCAAGACTACAAAATGACTCTCCTTTTGTTCTGCGGGGAGCGCATACCCCAATACTTCCGCACCGATCTCGTTGAGCAGGAAAGCCAACCATGAGCCTTTAAAACCGGTATGTCCGGTTACCATCACGCGGCGACCGGCAAAAACAGACAGGAACTCCGTAGCCATCATTTCACCCACGGCGCTTTTCCCTGCTCATATAGCGCGTTAAGCAATTGATACTCACGACTTGTGTCCATTGGTTGCCAAAAACCATCATGCTCAAACACCATCAACTCACCATCAGCCACCAGTTTACGCATGGGCTCCTGCTCAAACACCAGATCTTCAGCATCATCCAGATAATCAAACAATTTAGGCGTTGCAACAAAGTATCCGCCGGAAATCCTCCCTCCTGTTGCCTGGGGTTTTTCGTTAAACTCTACCACCTGCCCCATATCGCTGACCAACTCTCCAAATCGGCCTGGTGGACGCACTCCAGATACCGTCAGTGTTTTTCCATGCGAACGGTGGAAAGCCAGTAAAGCCTCAACGTCAATATCTCCCACACCATCGCCGTAAGTCAGCATAAAATCTTCATCACCAACATATTTCCGAATTCGCGCGATACGCGCTCCAGTCATTGCTTCCATACCCGTATCGGCTAGCGTTACTCGCCAATCAGATTCATCATGATCAGTATGAAATTCAATTTTCTCTCGCTTGCCTAGTTCTATTGTGAAGTCCTTGGTGTGAGCCTCATAATTCAGAAAAAAATCCTTGATCACCTGACTTTTATAGCCAAGACATAACACAAAATCCTGATGCCCAAAGCTTGCGTAATATTTCATGATGTGCCACAAAATTGGATAGCGCCCAATTGGAATCATTGGCTTGGGAATATTATCTGCAACGTCTCGAATCCGAGTTCCGTAGCCGCCACACAGAATCACGACTTTCATAAGCATGTCACCTTAAGTATTATTCAAAATCGACTAGCTTCCTGCTATGCTTCTGCAGAAATCCCTAGTAGATTCGCATATTCAGAAACTTGGCGTGAGAGTTGAAATTCAGCCATAAACCTCAGCCGTGCTGCCGCCCCTGCCAATATCAAAATTTCCTTCCTTTCCAGCAAGTGCCGAAAAATCTGGGCCAATTCTTCAGAACCGGAGCTACACAGCAGCCAACCGGTCTCTCCTTCAACCACGAGTTCAGGCACGCCGCCAACCCGAGTCGATACCACCGCCCGTCCCGCACGCATTGCCTCGATCAAACACATTGGCAAACCCTCGACTTTTGAGGTCAACACTACCACATCACAAGCGGTGTAAAAAGGATCAACATTCTTAACGAATCCAGAAAATCGAATTTGATTTGAAACCCCCAACCTCTCGGCCAAAGCCTCCAGTTCTGCTTGGAAGCCAAGCTCCACTTCCTTTCCCACCAGCAACAACTCAATGGATCTAATACCATTCTGCTTTAACATCCCTAAAGCACTTATTGAGAGGGCTTGATTTTTATTGCTATCCAGATAGCCCACCTGCAACACACGAAGAATTGGCCCAACCGCGGGCGGAGGGGGTGTTGGGAAGCTATCATTGAGGCCGTTGTAAATCACCATCGGTACTTGGCGAATGTCGCGCACATCAGTCAGCGATCGTGCCACGGCATTTGATACAGCCACAACCGTAGCCGATCTATCCACGAGACGATCCAGCAACCACTCAAATGGTCTTACCAGAATCCGGGGTGATTGCGCCATACTATGTACCACATGTATAACACGACAATTGCGCAACCAACCCGCAGCAACTGTTGCAACACGACAAGTGTCCCCACCCGGATAACCTCCGTTATTTACCCAGACGGCACATGGGGCTAACGCTCTTAATCGAAAAAAAAGAAGAACAGTAAGAAACATCAGCCATGGATAACGTAAACTCAACGTTAAAAATTGTCGCCAAAGGCGCCCCCAACTGGTACCCGCCTGCCGGGACCAATTAGCCCATTCAGCAATATTTGGCCAAGCATAATAGTGCAGGCCCACTCCTGGGGGCAATGGCTTAGCAAGCAACACCGAAGTATCACTACGCGCATTCACGAAGACCTCTATCGGTCTTCGCTTAACGAGATATGGCAGAAGAGACGCCACAACCTGATCGGCGCCGCCCGCAACATAGCTTTCAAGGAAAACAATCAGCGGACGTTGCATGCTCATCAATTTTACGCAGAATACGTGCTGGAACTCCCGCTGCCACATGAAAATCCGGAACATCTCTCGTTACTACCGCGTTAGCCCCAATTACACAATGCCGGCCAATCCGAACATTTGGCAAGATCGACGCACCAATACCAATCCACGTTCCATCACCAATAAATACAGGCCCAGGGGAAACCATTGGCTGATCAGCAATCTGCAAATCAAGTCGTTGGAATCCGTGCATGGCATCCCCTATAAACACACGATCCGAAATCAAAACCCTTTCGCCCAACTCAACCCGCTGCATACATGCAAGTGTGGCAAAACGCCCAATATAAGTGCCTGCACCAATTTTAAGTATAGGCGCGCTGTCTGCCAATTTGGGTGGAATAATACTGATCCAGCATTGGTCATTAAGGTAGACACCATCACCAATCCAAACATATTCTGGATATTCAATGTGGATGCCCGTACTGAAGCGTACACCTCGCCCACACCAACCCATTCGCGATCGATAATCCAGATTTCGTGCTGCATTGTGACAGAGCGCCGGAATTTCGAGAAGCTTTGCCAACCACCCCCACGCCGTCATTCCTTGCATTTTTTCCCCACAAAAAGCAAATTGGGGCTGAACCACGCTGTTTCACATCCTCTTCGCCCAAACAGCAATCGAAACCCTATATTAATACCTCGCTGAACCAAGTGCATACCCCGCAAGACTTTATTCATAAACAGCGCCGATGACTCGGCAGTGAACAACCAGAAAGTAAAGGTACCAAGGTAGTTACAGCGCAGTGTATCGACACTAGAAGGATCAAACAGTGTGCGAAAATGATTAATTCGCATAATATCAAGGTTATGTAATGGCAGCTCTTTCCGGTTGAACAACCAAGTCCAAGCCCAGTAAATACCGCGCAAATTAGGAATCAATACAATCAGCAGACCACCCTGTTTAAGAAGTGAGAGATGTGCATCTAACACATTTTTCGGATCGCTGAAATGTTCAATGAAGCCCCGTGAAATAACCACATCGAATTTTCCACGGTATGCAGCCTGAAAATCAGACGAAAATACATCAGCTTCAATCACCCCTTCTGGATTGTAGCCATGCTCAGAAAATGTCAAACGGTTAGCCGCAGTTCCAGCCGCGGTATATTCAACACCAAAGGGAACCACACTAAATTTGTCGGCCAACTTCACCATAAAGTTTCCCGGTGCACTTCCGATCTCGATCGCGCTCTTGCCCTTTGCATCCCCAAAATAGGAAGGCAAAATAACGTCCCAAAGGAGATAATCGTCATACGGCTCCGAATAAGTAATCAAAGATTGCCCCAACAAACGTCGCAACCATTCCTTACTACGCCGAGATGCAGGTGGCGGAGATATTGCCGGCGCACCTGAGTTCTTCGCATAAACTCGCTCCCAGTAATCCTTATCTGTTAGTCGCATAGTCCCATTATTTCCTGCGTGCCAATATGAAAAGCGAACCTTGTACCAGCCATGGCGCCAAGCTGCATAGCCAACGGCGAATCCATGCCGACAATTTCAACTCTACATAGCGCAACCGGTGTTGCAATTGAATCTTATAGGCAGGATGATCTGTCGTGAGAAGATGCATCGCGAAATGAGAAAAGCGCGTTCCCAACAACTGATGGTGAACGCGGACAAAGGCTTTGGCAGCGCCCGGAGTAAAAAAATGTACATGCCCTAATGATTTTGTTTGCAAAGCGTAATAACGTCCCCGCATATACAGATTGCGGAGTACATCAAACAGGTTTTGCTCTATAGGAATGTTATACAAGATGTATTTCGCTCTACGATTCAGCGCCTCTGAAAACAGGTGGTGCTCTGGAACATGCTCAATCACATCAATAACCAGTGCAAGATCAAAATCTTGATTTCCAAGTTGTTCCATGCCACCTAACCTGGTTTCAGTAATATACGGATTATGAGCGCGCTGCAGAGCCAGCATTTCCTCAGAAAGGTCTAGCGCCCAGCACTCTACGGTATAACCATGCTGGTGAAACCATTCGCACACAAGCCACCCCAATATTCCTGCACCGCCCCCTACATCTAATATACGAATCAATCCCTTAGGCCACTCGATCGTCTCTAGCAAAGATTCGAGATAGGTCATCTTGTAAGCGCTGTCTTCCTGATGAAGTGACGGATTATGCTCTATGTAGGTTCCATCGCTGTAGATGCTGGCTGGATTCATTCTTATTGAGCGCTTAACTTGGGATTGGGAATGGACATAAAATCGCACCAACATTCAGCCAGCGCCTTATCGTCCCTGATAATATCTGGAGCCATTTATTTTAGGATTGAATCAAATCGCATGACTTTTCTTCGTCCGCTCCATCCTCTGCTTACGTAAACCGCCACTTCAGGATTTAGATTTCCTAAATAGGTATTCAATTTCCTCCCTTTCCATACCGAACAACCATGGAAGCAACCATAACACCAACGTAACAGAAATACCGTAAACCAAGAATGTAAGCATAACCGAAATAATCAGGTCGGTCATATTACCAGTCCCATCTGAGTTCCACAACAATCCCACAAACATCTTAGCCAAATAACCCAATCCAACCATTAACGGAATGCCAATCACCTGATACAACCAATCGAACTTCCATCCGCTGTATCGCGCTATAACCAATGCCTGAATATTTACGGCGACTATGCTCAATAACACAGTTTTTGACGCGATACCGACAGCCCCCATCCCTAGACCAGGAACCAACGCCCCAGCAGCCGGGGCAAGCATCAGGTAAGAAAAAGGAACAGAAACTAACATTATCATCATGCTCACAACCATATATTTATGTGTATGCCCACCAGCCAAAAGCATAGTTCCACCAATTTGCCCCATCGATTGATGTATTGGGTAAAGCAACATAATCGCTAGTACTGGCCAAGCCTGCACATACGACGGTCCTAAGAAAACCGTCACAATCTGCTCTGCCCATGGAAGCAATAATCCGGTAATAATTGCCCCCAACATAACAAGCCCTCTACTTACCTTATGGTAGAGCATAGTGACCCTAGCGTGGTCGTGCTTTGCAAGCGCATTGGAAATTTCCTTCCAAAAGATACTCAAAATTGAAGTTGTTGCTAAAAGGCTGACAGTTGAAAACTGGCTCGCGATCTGGAAATAACCTTGCTGTGTCGACCCTCCGAATTTTTGAAGCATCCATTTGTCAGCGAAATCGTACAAAAAGCTAACCAGAGAAAGCGCGATCAGGGGCTTGCAATACACCCAATATTCCTGAAATATTTGTTTGAGAGTTGCGTCTTTTTCAACGAACCCAGCTTGATCTTCTCTGAAAAACTGGTAGGCCAATAGCGTAGCGAGTACATATTGGA
This sequence comes from Sulfurirhabdus autotrophica, assembly GCF_004346685.1. Taxonomy (NCBI): domain Bacteria; kingdom Pseudomonadati; phylum Pseudomonadota; class Betaproteobacteria; order Nitrosomonadales; family Sulfuricellaceae; genus Sulfurirhabdus; species Sulfurirhabdus autotrophica. Next base: position 28,187 of record NZ_SMCO01000012.1, on the reverse strand, counting down.
CAATCATTAAAAACAGGATGTTTTCTATCGACATACTCTCCAGAATCAACAATAATGAAACCATCGCCAAATAGAATATTGCAATGAAAAGGTTCAGCAATTGCACCTTTACAGTTTTCCGCATGCTTTCACCGATCTGACTAACCGTCTGCCAGACTTGTTGTTGCATGAAAGCCGCCAAGAGGGTAATTAAAACAATTTCTCGGTTATGCCCTAGCCAAACTCTTGCAAAAATATTATCAGGGATAATCAATGCAACGAACAACAGCGTTATTACAAATTGCAATACCAACCAAGTAAAATAGAATGAATAGAATCTGGGTCCTTGGACATGCCGGGACATGAAGGTGTAAAACGCACTTGAACTTCCCATATCCAGCAACGACCGAATGGCGACAAAACTACCCAAAAGGAACATTAAATCGCCATATCCAGATGGATTCAAACCACGCGCAATAAGCAATCCGGAAGCGAAACCGATCATGCCTCGGATACTATTGGAACCAACGGACACCAAGAATCTGGTTTTTACTGACCTAGAATGAAGCATGGCTTGATAACTATCCGACGCGATTAACCTTGAGTCCAGGCATCGCTTCTAACCTTTTGAATTCAGCGACCCACAATTCAATAGCATCAGGAGAATTCCGGGCAAACCGCTCACAAAACATCTCAACAATATTCTGCCGTTCTGAATCATTCCACCAAGTTTCAACGTCATCATAAATTTGATTGAGGGCCTCCCCAGCACTTTCCGGCGTATCAAAAAGAATCCCGCCTTTTCGAAGTAAATCAAAATAAGACTGAGCCTCAGGCCTCAACTCATTAGTTTGGGAGTTCCAAAACAGGATAGTTGGCTTATTTGCCGCGAGAGCCTCGGCAAATGTCGTTGAGAAATGATCGCATACATATAGCCGACAATTACCGAGGCTCTCCAGAAAAGACACCGTCGATGTTTCAATTTTAATATCTGGAAAGGTATCAATCAGTCGCTGAGCAATATCCCAACCATAATCTTCATCCAGAAGCCGCACCCGAACTTCGGCTCTGGCATTTTGCGACAATACGTTAGCGAAGCGCCTTTGCCATGAAAGGTATTCATTAAAATACTTTGGCAATAATGGAAACTGCACCAAATATCTTGGTAAAGCTGTACCTGCCCATAAAATACCAAACTGCTGATTATTCGCTCCAATTTTTTCCCTACCTGCTAATTTAGTAGCTGAGAATGGAATTACCCTGGACATGCAATCTGCTCGTTCCCACCCCCAAGAAAAATAATAATCCGTTATTGCCGTTTCGTGATTCTCACTGACCATCATTGCCAGCCCCCCATAACTTCCACCATGCTGAGCTCCCAATAACAAAGCGCCCTTATCAGCAGATGTTGCTGCCCAATGTTTGAATGGCTCATCGTAATACCAGCTATTTGCACTAAATATCGCTTTCACTTTTTTGGGATAAATCGTGTCGGCCGACTCTTTGTTCCCCTTAAATCCTTCTAAATAACAATGCGGCACGTCCGAAAACAGCATACTCGATAAGCAGCATTCAAATTCATCCTTTCCAAGCGGAATCACCTTCAATTTTTCTCGAATAGCTTTGTCGCACGAAACTGAAGACCAATTCTTCTTAATAGCTCGAAATGGCAATACTTTCCCGTAACTCTTAAATAGCAACTGAAATTCTGCATGTCTAGAAAAATATGGACTTACTAGTAAGGTGGGGTGCCAGATATTGGCAAACAAATCTAAACATACTTTTAATGCTCTACTAAATATTCTTGACTTCAGTGAGCTAGATTGCATTTTTGTATACAACGTGTTGGAGTTAATTTGCACTTTCTTTCTTGGAAACGCTCGTCCCAAAGCAGACAACAGTTTTGTATAAATCTGGAGGTTGAAAGAATCTTCTAAAAGGTAACAAATAAAATCGAGCGTATCATGAGGGGTAACAAATGACTCCTCCGATAATCCGATAGTGGTGCACTTCGGGTGCTTTTCCATTGCGCTCTTTAAATGTATATACCTATCGTATACTGTTGACAAATAGTAATGAAGCCAAGGTCCAACAACTATCCTCCAATAGTGATTGCTATAATTTACCTCATGAATCGAATTTAACGCGTCTCCAAGCAAAGGCAATATTTTTTCATACAGCCGATTGATATAATCATAAGCCTCCTTGGTCTGCTCATGCTCACGAAAAGGGCTTTCCATAAGCTTACCGTCAACTTTTTCCCAAAATGCGTGTTGTTTATAGCGTAAACACCACTCGCCCAGAAAAATAATTGGCTTCGTTGTATCCCAAAACTCTGCTAACGCTGTCGTAACAAGAAAAACCTCTTCATTTCCATTCGCATGAATATTATTCATTTAGCCCAACAGCTCCCACCTAAACATGCATCATTTCTTCTTGGTTGATCCGTGGATCTTCGAAGCTATCACCCCGTGCTCCATCCTCAGCAACGGAATCTCGCGTAAAACGGGATAAGCTAATCCAGACTGTTCACCGACAAAAACATCCCCCAGATCACTCATCGGGATATGCGTAAGTGGGCAACGCCAAGCTGGGGCGCCCCCCACCGCTTTGATGATTTCACTCTTTTCAATAAGAACCAACCCACTTGGGTTGAGAGGGTTATTTATGTGGTCGAGCAAGCGATAGTCAGTAACATTCGCCCCCAGACGCTCGGCAGTTTCTTTAAGACTTTGCACATAGCCATGATGGCGCATACGAGATTGCGCCGCCATGTTGGCCAGTTCGTAAATTGGTTCGATCAGAACCACTGCGCGACGAGCGACACGCATCAGTTCGCGAATCGCTTCCTCTTCTCGTCCGCCATTGGGTTCAAGCGAGTGCGAGGTGTAAATAACATCCACGCTTCCATCTTCTAATGGGATTTCAAACAAATCCGCCACAAACAGTCGTGCATTGACTTCTTTTTCTAACAGCCATCCGAGACCTTCGGCACAACGTGACCAACTGATATCAAACCCCAAAGCATGCTGAGGAATGGTTCGTAAGTGCCGCAGAACACCCGTAAGTGTGGTGGCTTCACCACAGCCAACTTCTAACATTGAACTTTGATCTGTAATAAACGGATCTAAAATTCCTGCTAACTGCGCACACCAGAGCGCATTCGCCTCCGGATTTGCTCGCGCTTCCGAAATGTAAGAGCCGGCTTGAAGATCGTAAGCAAGCAGCGTAGAAACAAGCGAGTTCCCCCCAGCACCCGCAGTCTGACGTGCGAATTCCATAGCATTCTCACCTCGTGCATAGGCAGCACGCATCCCTAAGATTAAATTGCGTAGTTCTGCAGTGTCAGAGCGTAGTGAAAAGTCTTGTTTCTTATCCAATTATGGCCTCATTAAATGAAATAATCTTACGCAAGCAACCCCCATCCCAAAGCCTCCCCACGTTTAACATTTTGTTTTACAGTCATACCTAGAACCTGTTCCAGATATTTTGGTGGCAAACCCAAACCGGGTCGAATTGCCCGGACATTATCACGCGTGAGGACATCGCCTGCCGCAAGATCCTTAACAACATACAAAGAGCGACGAAACTGTATAGATTTCTTTTCAGCTTCTGTAGGCCCGTAGCTGACCTGCCCAAGCGCCTGCCAAGCGCGTTCTGTTTCCACTACGAGCTGTGCCATTTCCGCAGGTTCCATGGAAAAGGTGCTATCCACCCCCCCATCGGCACGATTGAGCGTAAAGTGCTTTTCGATGACAGTGGCACCTAACGCAACGCTTGCCACCGATACCCCTATACCCATGGTGTGATCAGACAGCCCCACTTCACAACCGAACAGTTCGCGCAGATGCGGAATAGTAAGAATATTCGTATTCTCGGCAGTAGCCGGGTAAGTGCTAGTACATTTTAACAAAATCAGATCCTGACAACCGGCCTCACGTGCAGCCCGAACTGTTTCATCAAGCTCTGCCACGGTAGCCATGCCAGTTGAAATGATTAGCGGTTTACCCGTTGCTGCCACGCGGCGAATCAGAGGCAAATCGGTATTCTCAAAGGACGCAATTTTGTAGAATGGCACATCCAGGCTTTCGAGAAAGTCTACCGCCGTGTCATCAAACGGCGTGCTGAAAGCCATAATCCCGAGTTCACGCGCCCGGTCAAATATAGCTTTGTGCCATTCCCACGGCGTGTAGGCCTGGCCATACAGCTTATAGAGCGAAGTGCCTGCCCACAGGCTCTTAGGATCGCTGATATGGAATTCACGCTCGTCCAGATCAATCGTCATGGTATCGGGCGTATAAGTCTGAATTTTCAGCGCATGAGCACCGGTCTTGGCTGCGGCTTCGACAATTTCCAATGCGCGTTCCAGCGACTGGTTATGGTTACCGGACATTTCAGCAATAACAAAAGGTTTGCTCTGCTGCCCGATCTCAAAATTACCTATCTTGATCATTAGTTATCTCTTTCTTTGACGTTGTCGACCAGCGTAACCCGTACATCCGCCATTATCTGGCCGACTTTCTGTGATGCCCTGGTAAATTCAAACTTGAAAGGCCCAATATTCAAAAATGCGTTAGGATAACCCTCCGCATCCAGCATGCGGATCTGGTCAAACATCTGTTCCAGTGATTGCGCTGTGGCTAAATCACCGTCTTCCGGTCTTCTCCGCTTGAATACTGTGGGCTCCCCCTCTTGCGGCTTTGGTTCAGGTAGTTTTTGCAGTATCTCTGCGATCATATCTTCGATGACACTGGATGCACGTATAAAAATCTCTTCTGCCGAGCCATAAAGGCTGAATAGCCTCTTCAGGTAAATTGACCCTGCATCCATTTCTTCCACGCAACGAAGTGCTGAAATCTTGGTTTCATAGATGCCGCGTGCAATCAGATTTTGCAACGGACTTCCCCCTCTGCCAAAGGGCAAATCCGTCATATGAAATATCACACACTCGAACTGCTCATAAATACCTGAATCAATATGATGCGACCAATGCGGGAAAAATATAAATTCAGGATTAATGGGGGCCAATTTCTCTACTGTCAGCTCTCCCGGAGTAGTAATCAACCTGAAATCTCGTCCGGTCAAAGCACCCAGTCGCTCAACCATATCCTGGTTCCACGCCCGACTTGTCGCTATGACACAGCATCGTTTAAGTTGATTGTTGCTCATCGTCGCATTCTTCAAAGCTAAAACTCTCTAAAGTACTTCATTTGATTTTTCAGGATTGCGATGAAAGATTAAGAGGCCACCATTACTTCCATCCAGTGTAAATCCGAGGCGTAAGAAAACTGAGCGAGATGCCTGGTTTTCTGTTTTTACTTCCGCTAGCAATTCTGTTGGCTTAATTTTTTGCAATATATCCGAACCAAGAGAAACCAGTTTTGCGCCCCATCCTCTTCCCCGCACCAAAGTATCGAGTGAATAATCAATTCTTGCCTGCTTGCCTTCCTCATCAAATCGAATCTGCCCTACAGGAAGCCCCGCAGCATCTAAAACATACAAATGACTATTTGGGTCACTCAATTTTTTCGTAAACCATTCTGTATGCGCTGCCCAAGGAACTGGATCAGTGTGAATTGCATTTTTTCGTACTTCCGGATCATTTGCCCAGTTGAAATAGCTAATCATGTCCTCTTGGTATGCTGCCCGAAGTTGGAGTTTAACGGTGTCAGTCGGCATCATGACTTCCCGAACTCTCATCGCACCAAGCCCATCAACCATAAGCTGATTTTGCACGCTCAACTCAATTAAGCGTTTAGGATTTGAAATTAACCCGACAACCTCTTTTGAAATACTTTCTGGAGTCATGTCTGAAGCTTGGCCCACATATTGAATCAATTTCACTGCAGCAAGTGCTTCAGTTCCCGGGCGCTGATTCTCGGCAATCAAGATAACTACTGCTGGCAACCCTAAACACATGCGCTCCCATGTCGTTGCACCTCCCGCACCCAATGCCAAATCTGCTTTTGCCATTAAATCCGCCAAGTGTGGACGAGGCTCGTGCAAATTAGTAAACGGTCTGTGAAACGCCTGCTGTTCAATGGACTTGCGGTGAGGATTATTGGCACCGACCACGACATCTACTTCCAAATCCTTCAGATCGGTACGGGATAATGCTTCAAGCGTTTTCCCGGTCATGTTCTGCGGATCTGAACCGCCGAAAAATACCAACACCTTTTTAACTTGGCCATCACGGAAACGGTGCTTTCTCCGATAATCCGCATATTCTGGGCGAAGCAACGCATAACGGGGCCCTGCCAGCAGCCTGCAGGCATCCGGGACTAGACCTGAATAACGGCGCTCGCCCTCTGCAGAAAAGTTCTGATCTAACAACACATCACAATCGTGATGACGGTTGGCCAGATCGTCAATCACTATCAACTTTCCTACGTGTGGGCGCAACCTTTGTTCCCACTCGATATCAAGCCCGTAATGATCCACCACCAGCCAATCCGGCTTTTCGCCATTGAGTGCTTCGATGGACTGCTCAGCGTCTACAGCTTGTGTCACACCCAACCAACTGGCGTAGTCTTCGCCAGTCTCAGTAGCATTTGCTTCCGTGGTCGGTAGTGCTTTGACAGACATCGCCTTTTGCCGCACTAATGGAATAAGATTTCCCGTGTGCTCGCGACAAACAAAACTTATCTGAGCGCCACGCTCGCGCAGAACCTCTGCCAGGGTCAAGCAACGCATAAGGTGGCCGACCCCCATTCTTGCAGAGGCATCTACACGGAAAACTACCTTCATGCCAATTGTCGTCCTAGCATAAATGCTTCAGCCGCATCTACGCCTACAGTCGCCCCGCGCCAACGTGCTAAATACTCTACACCTTGTCTCGAACGCGGATGAGGCCAGGCACGAAGTTCTGCCGCATAAGCATCCAGTGCTGCAAGCTTACGATTAAGTGTATCTGAAACATCCACAAACCAGTTAGGCGCGAAGGCTGGTGCACTTCCTGGAAGTTGCCATTCGGTACTGGAGGGCACCTCGAAACTAAGTAAAGTCTTAACCGGATGACCTAGTTGTGGACGGCAGGCTGTAACAACAGCTTCATGCATACGTCGATGATCTATGTTGACATCACCTGCATGGTGGGTAAACACCATTTCAGGCTGGTGCTCTGCAATCAAAGGCTCAACTGCTTTGGTAATGTCGAGCAACGCAACTGTATCCATACGATTATCTGGAAAGTCTCCAAAAGACACCGACTTCACTCCCAGAATAGCGCAGGCTTTCCGGGCTGCCGCCCGGCGAACATTTAGTTCTTCCTGCTGCGCTGCCGTATCACCAGCCCGTGAAAAAACACCATCGGCCAAGAAGGCGACATGCACAATAGCACCTTGATCAGCCAATTTAGCAATGGTGCCGCCACAGCCGAGAACTTCATCGTCTGGGTGGGCAGCGAGAATCAGAATGGAGTGGGCCATCAGTTTAACCGCTTAAATCCGCCATGACACACAGGTCCTTTGAGCAGGCTCATCACATCTCTGCCTTCTTCACATTCCCTAATAAGCGCAAATATCGGGGCCAATGCCTCGAAATAATTGCTGACAACTTCTGGCGTATGCTCGGTACAGACATAGACGCTAGTCGCGGCCAGATAACCCTTTGCCAGCATTTCCTGCGTAATGAGCGTTTTGTAAGCCAGCGCATTCTGGCTGTTAAACGAGAATCCTGTTAGTGCTGGCAAGCCGTTAGTAGCAATCGATAAGCCATGTTTTTCCGCCAGCGCCTTCCACTTGCTAGTGATATCAGATCCAGTTTGCGTAATTTGCTCCCAGGATTTCACACGTTGCATAACTTCTAGCGTTTTGAGTGCGGCAGTCGGCCCGATTCGCTCAGTCCAGAAAGTGCTGCTGATAAACGTGGTTTGAGCCGCTTCCATGACCTCGCGTCTGCCAATAGTCGCTGTGATGCCATAGCCGTTGCCCATTGCCTTGCCAAACATGGCCATGTCCGGCTCGACGCCGTATTTCTTGTGCAAGCCGCCAAAAGTTTCGCGAAAACCGGAGGTACATTCATCAAAAATCAGCACGATGCCGCGATCTGTAGCCAGTTTGCGCACCTTGTGCAGAAAATTATCTTCGGGGCCCATATTACGCACCACTTCCATTTTGATCACGCCAATATCATTGGCATTGACCAGCGCTTCCAGTTCGGCGTAGTTATTGTAGTTGAATGGAAAGACTGTGCCGCGCAAGTTCTGGGGAACACCATTGGGCGCCAGACCCGGAAGCAAATGGCCCGCCAGATTTTTGTCATCGCCAAGATTAGCGGACAGATACCAATCGTGCCAGCCGTGATATCCGCAAATGGCTACTTTATCCTTACCCGTAGCAGCCCGAGCAATACGAATAGCAATAGCATTAGCTTCGCCGCCTGAGCGCGCGAAACGCACCATATCAGCCCAGGGGTGTATCTCAATCAGTTTTTCGGCCAGGTATACTTCTTCCGGGCAATTGAGGGTGGACATATTGCCGGCATCAATGGTCTTGCGCACTGCGTCATCCACTTCCTGATGACCGTAGCCCAAGGTATTGGTGCCAATACCCATGATGGACATATCAATGTATTCTTTACCGTCCAGATCCCACACTTTGCAGCCTTTGGATTTGCTAAAATAGGCTGGCCATAGATCAGGCAAAAACATTTCGGCACGTTTGGAGAGCAGCATGTTGCCACCGGGAATAACTTGTTTTGCGCGTTTCCAAAGTTTCTGACCGGTGCCCATAGTGGCTCCTTCGTTACGGTTCAAATGTTGATTGATGTTAAAAATATCCGGCTGCTGGTTTTGCAAATTAAGCACTTCGCTCCAGGTAAAATCGGTACGCGGATAAAAGTGCTGAAAAACCTTTTCAATCACTGCAAAATCAGCGGGTTCATCTACCGTCCAACGTAAGGCAGAGAGGTCTTGGCCATACTGCATGGAGGAAGTATTGAATTTCCCAGATTCGCGTACATAAGGGGTAACATGTTCCCGATCATAGGGTTTATCGGTTTCTTGACTGGCTTGCTCCAGCACCCTAAATGAGCAAACTTCAATATCTAGTCCATCTGGGTAGGTCGGCGGGCTAACATTGCTAAAGTAGTCCACATCAGCCGCTTTAAAACGACGGATAACTTCATCGACCAACTCTGGATCAACTAGCGGACAGTCGCCTGTGATGCGCACGACCACATCAGCCTTGTGCGTCTTTGCTGCTTGCACAAAACGCTCGAGCACATCATTTTCACTACCTTGTTCGCAGGCATAGCCGAGTTTCTGCACATGCTGAATTAGCGGTAAATTCCGTTCATCCACTGAGGTAGCAACAACAATCTGATCCACCATTTTTGCTTGGGACAAACGTGAGAGCAGCAGCTCAATCATTGGTATGCCGCCTATCGGCTTCATAACTTTGTTCGGCAAACGGGTAGAACCCATACGGGCTTGAACGAGTGCAACAATTTTCATAAACGGGGCCAATGGGATGGGTTAATCAAATCCTCTGCATCGCAGTGCAGGTCTGGTAGTTCATCTGACACAGCACTGTTCGCTGCCCTGATAATTTGCTCCAGCTGGCTCACACTGTCTGCCCCGATGACAACGCGATCAACTTCTGAAAAAGAGAGTGGATAAGCCAAACATGCCTGGACTGCTGAAACTGAATGGCTCGCGAGCCAGTTGTGCCATTTATCCCACAGCTCAGTCCACGGTGCAAACTTGGCCGGAATATCGGCTCGCGGCATCAATAACAGGCCTTGCAAAAAGGCTGAGCGCGCATGAATTTCAACGCCCACATGCTTCAGTCGTTGTAGCCAGCCAGTGGTGTGAAGGCGACGATCTACAAGATTAAATGGGGCTTGTACCAGATCAAAACGATATTGTGGGATTAGCGCTTCTAATTCGCTTGGATCGTAGATGGAGACACCTACCTTTTGCACTTGTCCCGCTTCTTTCAAACCTTGCAAGGTTTGAAAAAGTGCTTTGCCGCCTTTGCCAAGCAATTGCTCAGAACGGTGCAGCAACAGACCATACACCACACTCACACCAAGGCGTGCCAGTGATTCGTTAACTTGTTCTTGAACCCAACCGCTTACATCAGCACAATCAACGGGCACTGATGGTAGTTTAGTCACCAGCTTGAAACCTTGCGTGCCCACTTCACCCAGGCAAGTTTCACTCTCACCGTATGCGATGGCGGTATCGAGCGTGTCGATGCCATTGGCCTCAGCAAGTTTCAGCATGTCTTTTGCGACCGAACGGCTTACTTGTCCGTCTTGATTGGCAACGCCATAGGGCAAACCGAATTGGACTGTGCCAAGGACGAGCCTCATTATCGGATCGCCTCGATCAAGGCACTCACTACACTGTTCTGTTGCTCTTCTGTCAAGCCCGGATACATCGGCAAACTGATCGCCTCAGCGTAATACCGTTCCGCTTCTGGGCAATAACCCGCACCAAAGCCCAGGCTTTCATAATATGGCTGTTGATACACAGGAATATAATGCAAATTCACGCCAATACCGGCTGCACGCAAGGCTTCAAATACATCTAGATGGCACTTGTTTATCTCGTTCAGCTTCAGCCGAATCACATATAGATGCCATCCCGAATAACTGTCTGGGTGTTGCCAAGGTGTCGTTATTGGCAAGCCAGCCAACAAATCATCATATCGATGCGCCAAGGAATGGCGCTTAGTAACAAATTCATCCAGTCGCTGCTTCTGGCTCAGCCCCAACGCAGCCTGTAGGTCAGTCATGCGATAGTTATAACCCAACTCTATTTGCTGGTAATACCAAGGGCCATCCGAAGCGCGTGTCATGCCCCCCTCGTCGCGGGTAATACCGTGGCTACGCAGGAGTTGCATGCTCTTGGCAAGACTTGCATCGTTGGTCAATGCCATACCACCTTCGCCTGTGGTGATGATCTTGACCGGGTGAAAACTAAAGACTGTGATGTCGCTATAATGACAGTTACCGATCGGTTCATTATGATATTTGCCACCAATGGCATGCGATGCATCTTCGATGATCTTAAAGCCGTATTGCTGACTAAGCGCGTATATGCCTTCCATATCGCAAGGTTGACCGCATAGATGAACAGGAATCACAACCTTGGGCAATCTGCCCTTAGCCTCGGCCTGCAGCAGCTTTTCTTTCAACCGTACAACGCTCATGTTGTAAGTACGCGGGGCGATGTCTACAAAATCGACGTCAGCACCACAATAGCGGGCACAGTTGGCACTAGCCACAAAGGTTATTGGACTGGTCCAGACGGAATCACCTGAGCCAACCCCAAGGGAAAGGCAAGCAATGTGCAAGGCTGATGTAGCACTATTAACCGCAACCGCATGCCGTGCACCACAATACTCAGCTACTGCATTCTCAAAAGCAGGAACTGCCGGGCCCTGAGTTAGGAAATCAGAGCGCAGGACATCAATAACTGACTGGATGTCAGCCTCGTTTATGTTCTGTCGCCCATAGGGAATATGCATCAGATGTTCCCAATTTTGTTGCGATTATGCTCAATCCAAGTGCGCAGCGCCTCAACGCTCATCCACTCAGCATTATTGTCCGAGCAGTAGGTGAAGTCTTCAGCAACTTTTTTCCCGCCATTAATGCGAGCGGGGTCATTACTCCAATTATGAATTGCTGGCAGAATTTTGAAATGATCGGGGTATTCATAGGTATGCAGCGCATCTTCCGTGCCGAGCATCTGCTCGTGGAGCTTTTCCCCGGGGCGAATACCGACGACTTCATGATGGGCATCGGGCGCAACGGCGCGGGCAATATCGGTCACCTTCATGGAAGGGATCTTCTTGACGTAGATTTCCCCACCCACCATATCTTCGAAGGCATGCCACACAAGATCGACACCCTGCTCCAAAGTGATCATGAAGCGGGTCATGCGTTCATCGGTGATCGGCAATACCCCTTTGTCAGCGATAGAAAGGAAGAATGGGATAACCGAACCACGCGAACCCATCACATTGCCGTAACGAACCACCCCAAAACGGGTTTCGTGAGCACCTGCGTAGGAATTACCCGCAACGAATAGTTTGTCTGAGGTGAGTTTTGTTGCGCCGTATAGGTTTGCCGGGCTACTCGCTTTGTCGGTCGAAAGTGCGACGACTCGCTTAACCTTTTGGTCTATACAGGCATCGATCAGGTTCATCGCACCCAACACATTGGTCTTCACGCATTCAAATGGGTTGTACTCGGCCGTTGGAACGATCTTGGTCGCGGCTGCGTGTACCACGTAATCAATGCCATCAAGTGCACGCGAAAGACGGTCCTTGTCGCGTACATCCCCGATAAAGAAGCGTACCCGTTCGTCGTTGCCATAAAGTTTGGCCATTTCCCACTGTTTCATCTCGTCGCGTGAGTAGATAACTAAACGACGCGGGTTGTATTTTGCCAGCGTCATAGGCACGAAGGTATGGCCAAAGGATCCTGTACCCCCGGTGATAAGAATTGACGAGTTATTGAGCATTTTAATGATTTCCTGGCAGATACTATCTATTTACTAGTGATGGGTTCAATGATGGGATCGCGCCCCTCAAATTCTGAATTACATCCATTTCCATTCTTGGAAATTTGAATCTGCTCAGCTTCATACTGAAGTTTCTCTACCTCACATTTCAAGGTTTCATATTCTACAATTTTAGATTTAAGAAATTGGACAGTAATTCTTGATTTTTCTTCTACACCCTTTGTAGTAAGGAAATAAATATAAGCTTTTTTATTTTGATTGTTACGAAAATTATTTACTTTTACCAACCCCCTCTCGACCAATGCCTTAAGACAATAATTTGCCTTACCGAGACTGATACCTAATTCTTTCGCCAACTCACGCTGGCTAACTTCAGGCTCGGTTTCAAGGCGCTTTAAAATCTTGTATCGGTATTCGTCACTTAACATTCGGGATTGGTAATACTAAGATCGTTCGTGAGAAATTACTAAGCGTTCAACAATTGAACAAGTTAATATTTGAACACTTTTTGTTTTGCTAATCAAGGAAAGTGTTGATATTACTATTCCACATACCCATTTCACTGCTAAGTACGTTTCGTAAGATCTCACCTGAACTCGGTTTAAAAATTTATTTCATCCAAACAAATGCTTAATGCCCGATCCCAAACTGGTAAGGTCAAGCCAAAAGTTTTTATTAGACTACCACTCGATAACACTGAATTTTCGGGGCGTTTGGCAGGAAGCGGATACTCTTTGGTAGAAATAGGAATTAATTTTGGCAAAAGGCCGCAATCAATAACTGATTGATGTTGCAGAATAGCTTTTGTAAAGCCATACCAAGTGGTTTGCCCACCGGAAGTCAGGTGATAAACACCATACAACTCGGAAAAAGAATGCTGATTTATAGAGAACGGTGAGAGTTTTTGTGCCAGAATTTGCCCCGTTGCCTCTGCAATCATCCTGCTCCAGGTAGGTGCGCCAATCTGGTCATCCACAATTTTAAGTTCATCCCGCTCTTTGGCCAGACGCAAAATGGTAAGCAAAAAATTTTTTCCACGTACTCCATATACCCAGCTGGTACGGAGAATAATATGCTGCACATCAACGGCCTGAACCGCCTGCTCTCCCGCTAATTTGGTTTTGCCGTACACATTGATTGGATTAGGAATATCTTCTTCAGTATATGCACCTTGCTTAGTGCCATCGAATACATAGTCTGTGGAATAATGGACTACTAAAGCATTCAACCGTTTTGCTTCTTCAGCCATGATACCTGGGGCTACCCCATTTATTGCCATGGCAAGTTCTGGTTCTGATTCAGCTTTATCAACCGCAGTATAGGCGGCTGCATTAACAATAATATCGGGCTTTGCCTCGCGAATTACTGCGCGAATGGAATCCGGATTGGCTAGATCCATTTGGTTTCTGTCTACCGGGATGACGTCCCCTAAAGTAGCTAATGTTCTTTGGAGTTCCCAGCCAACCTGACCATTTTTTCCGATGAGCAGAATTTTCATTGGAAATGTTATTCCCTAAAGTGGTTTTCATTTTCCAATCTGGTTGCAACCATTTTGGCAAATTCATTAAAATCGGCTAGGTGATGTTGTGCAATGGCATGGACTATTAGCCAATTAATTACTTCGTAGTTATGCACTGCAATATTACGAAACCCTACAGCTTTTTTTAGCCGCAACGCTAGATGCGGTTGCATGAGACCTTCTTGTGCCAAGATATCGAAAGTTTGGCCCATGGTGTCTGGAGGAGTCACTTCCATCCCGGCAATCAGATGTGCGCCAATATCTACACATAATTGAACAGCCCTACTAAGGTTGAGGGCGATAATATCCTGCAAATCTAAATCATTTATTAATTTCTCTGATTCAGTCGGGCATTTTTCTGCTATCCGTTTAAGACAGCGGCGCAAAGACTCGAGCTTTTGCTCGATTACTTCCCTATCCACGCCATCCTCCTTTCCGCAAGAATTCTATTCCTGTAGGGAAGAAAATCACTTTGATCAAATAGGTGTCTGCTTATTAATTCTGCATACTGCCTGTCTTCACCAAGTATTTTTCTTCCATGGCGTAATATTTGTCCTAGCAACGGCTCACCAACAGCCATTAGGTCTACCAAGTCAATGGGACGGGCAATTGCCAACGCCAATTCATTTATGAGTGCGATTTTCTCACTTGCAGAAATAGTGTGCCCAACGTCAATAGCGAGATCCAAATCACTTTCTTTGCGCTCTTTGCCAGACGCCAACGAACCAAACAGTATGGCCAATCGAATATCGGGGTGTTTGCTTATAGCATCCAGGATCGTTTGTTTAAGAAGTGAGTGAGGCGTACTCATTATAATTTCCCAAATTTATTGAGGGATTGTACATTGTATCGCACAGAAGCAGATTGCAGGGGCGCCACCGAAAACCTAGGCAATTCAAACAAAAACATCGGCATTTTTAAACAACCAACCCTGCTTATCTTTACCAGAGAGTTGCGGATCACTTTGAAGCGGCCAGTTTATCGCTAGATCAGAATCATCCCATGCAATGCAGCGCTCATGCTCAGGCGCCCAGTAATCTGTAGTCTTGTATAAAAACTCGGCGTAATCAGACATCACTAGAAAACCATGAGCAAACCCAGGTGGTATCCATGCCATACGCTTGTTTTCCGACGAAAGGCTGATTCCCACCCATTTACCAAACGAGGGGGAGTTTTTGCGAATATCCACTGCAACGTCAAACACTTCTCCAAATGTCACCCTGACTAACTTGCCTTGAGGTTGCTTGATCTGATAATGCAGGCCGCGCAACACGCCTTTTGCAGAGCGGGAATGGTTATCCTGCACGAAATCCCCAACAATCCCCGCTGCTTCCATAATGCGCTTGTTATAGCTTTCATAAAAAAAACCACGCTCATCCCCAAAGACTTTGGGTTCAAGAATCAGTACATCGGGAATAGCTGTTTTAATTACATTCATTTAAAACACTTTCTCCGTAAGAATCTCTAACAGATATTGCCCATAGCCATTTTTACTTAACGGGATAGCAAGCACTTCTAATTGCGCTGGTGTTATGTACCCCATACGAAACGCGATTTCTTCGGGACAGGCAATCTTGAGCCCTTGACGCTTTTCGATGGTTTGTATAAAGAGGGATGCTTCCAAAAGCGACTCATGCGTGCCCGTATCCAGCCAAGCCATTCCACGGCCCATGACGCCTACATCAAGCTCACCTTTTGCCAAATAAATCTTGTTAACATCGGTTATTTCAAGCTCCCCTCTTGGCGAGGGTTTCAGCGAAGTGGCGATATCAACAACTTGATTGTCGTAAAAATAGAGCCCTGTTACTGCGTACCGGGATTTTGGTTTTACTGGCTTTTCTTCGATACTTAACGCTTTGCCGGATTGATCAAATTCCACCACACCATAGCGCTCTGGATCATTTACCGGATAAGCAAATACTGTGGCTCCCTGTTGTTTCTTTGTAGCCGCCTGTAAATCTTCAGCAAGTTCGTGGCCATGAAAAATATTATCTCCCAGCACCAGCGCACAAGGTTCATTGGCTATAAATTTCTTGCCAATAATAAATGCCTGGGCGATGCCTTCCGGCTCTGCCTGAACTGCATAAGTAATATTTAAGCCCCAGCGACTGCCGTCATCCAATAACTGTGTAAATCTGGGCGTATCCTGCGGTGTAGAAATAATCAAAATATCCCTAATACCTGCCAGCATGAGCGTAGCAAGGGGATAATAGATCATTGGTTTGTCGTAAATCGGCAATAGTTGCTTGGAAACCGCCTGCGTTACAGGGTAGAGGCGAGTGCCGGAACCCCCTGCTAAAATAATGCCTTTCATGAAACGTTCCTTCCACCGTAATTTTTATCGACCCATTTTTGGTATGTGCCACTGGTGATGTTTTCCACCCACTGCATATTATCCAGATACCACTGAACGGTTTTTTGGATGCCGGTTTCGAAATTTTCTTTGGGTTTCCAGCCAAGTTCCTGTTCAATTTTACGCGCATCAATGGCATAACGCCGGTCATGTCCTGGACGATCTTTCACATAAGTAATCAATGAAGCGTGAGGTGTAACAGGGGAGTCCGGATGAAGTTTGTCAAGAATGGCACAAACCGTGTGTACCACATCAAGATTGGTCATCTCGTTCCAGCCGCCTATATTGTAGGTTTCACCTAAATGCCCCTTGGCTAACACTGCACAAATAGCATCGCAATGATCCCCTACATATAACCAATCCCGAACATTCATACCATCCCCATAAATCGGCAAAGCCTTACCATTTAAGGCATTCAACATAATGAGCGGGATGAGTTTTTCAGGAAACTGGTAGGGGCCGTAATTGTTGGAACAATTGGTAGTAAGTACAGGCAGGCCATAAGTGTGATGATAGGCTCGCACCAAATGATCCGAAGCCGCCTTGGAAGCAGAATAGGGGCTATTCGGTGCATAGGGTGTAGTTTCGCTGAAAGGAGCATCATCAGCGCCGAGCGAACCATACACTTCGTCAGTCGATACATGCAAAAACCGAAATGCGTTTTTTTCCGCCGCTGCTAAACTCTGCCAATAAGCCCTTACTTCTTCCAGCAAGTGAAATGTGCCGGTAATATTCGTTTGAATAAAATCTTCAGGGCCATGAATAGACCTGTCCACATGACTTTCTGCCGCAAAATGGAGAATGGCACGAGGTCGATGCTGTTCTAGCAGTTTCGAAACCAGCGTCCGGTCATTGATATCACCGTGAACAAATATGTGACGTGCATCCTGTTTCAAGCTAACCAGATTTTCCAGATTACCCGCGTACGTCAACTTGTCCAGATTCACCACTGGTTCACCAGTAGCAGCAATCCAGTTCAGAATGAAATTCGAGCCGATAAATCCAGCGCCACCAGTGACCAATATCATATCAATTCCTGCCAGTTACTATTTATAGTACGACTTATACCATTCCACAAACTTGCCAATCCCAGATGCCAACGGTGTTTTAGGTTCGAACCCAACTGCCTGCTTCAAATCTTCCACATCTGCATAAGTAGCCACCACATCACCCGCCTGCATCGGTAGCATATTTTTAACCGCCGTTTTGCCAACTGCTTTTTCAATGGTTTCAATAAATGCCATTAGCTGAACGGGTTCGTGGTTACCGATGTTGTATAGGCGGTAAGGTGCATAGCTTGTAGCCGGATCCGGCTGATTGGTGTCAAATTCAGGATCGGGAGTTGCAATCCGATCCAGCACTCTGACAACCCCTTCAACGATATCATCAACATAGGTAAAATCACGTTGCATTTTTCCCTCATTGAATACATCTATCGGCCTGTTTTCCACAATTGCGCTTGTAAATAAAGAGGGCGACATATCCGGCCGACCCCAAGGTCCGTATACCGTAAAAAAACGCAAACCAGTTGTGGGCAGGTTATAAAGATGGCTGTAGGTATGCGCCATCAATTCACTGGCTTTTTTGGTCGCCGCGTAAAGACTAACGGGATGATCCACATTCTGGTGCACAGAAAATGGCATGTTACTGTTGGCGCCATAAACACTGGAACTGCTGGCATAAACCAGATGCTCTACATTATTGTGGCGACAGCCTTCGAGAACATTGGTAAACCCGACAATATTGCTATTGATATAGGCGTGGGGATTTTTAAGTGAATATCTTACGCCGGGTTGCGCGGCCAGATTGATGACCCGCTGAAACTTCTCCTTGGCAAACAGTGCCGCCATAGCCTCACGATCTGCGATATCCATCTTAACAAAACGGAAATTATCGTGTGGCTTTAGCTGTTCAAGTCGGTCCTGCTTCAACTGGACATCGTAATAATCGTTGAGATTATCTACGCCTACCACTTCATCCCCACGTGCTAACAAGCGCTTGGCGACATGCATGCCGATAAAACCTGCCGCGCCGGTAACCAGAATTTTCATTGTTTTTGCTTCTCGGAATATTAATGTTTGTGACATATTAGCATGGAATACGATGTGCCTTTAACCCTCATCTTTGCGCGACAGGGCTTTCAGTTTGGCGTATTTTATAAAACTATTAAAACAACCAATTGATATATGCACCAAACCCGGCAAACCATCGAGAAATCCCAAGCGAACAAAGTAAAACTTGATAAACCTTAACACCGGGCTGAATATCAGTTGCACCAAACTGGCCAGCTTCCCCAGGTCGGCCATTTTTTGCGCCTGAAGTGTCGTATAACGATTTTGCTTTTCCAGATAAGTATCCAGACTTTCTGCCGACTCATGCAGGAGATCACCTTTGAGCCTGCACACCGTTGTCGCAGTGATTACTTTCTCATGCACGGCATCTTCGCTCCAACCAGCCACATGACGATTAAACAAGCGTAAACTCCAGTCTGGATAACCTTCACCATGCCTTAACCAGCGTCCCATAAAACGGTTGCACCGTGGCATTTGATAAGCCTGATATTCCGGATTTACCAAGGCAGCTTCGATAGATTGACGCAAACCCTCACTAATACGTTCATCGCAATCCAGACACAACACCCAATCATAACTCGCCTGTGTTACAGCAAATTGTTTTTGAGGGCCAAAACCCAACCAATCCTGATGGATTACACGCGCACCATGTTTGCGAGCAATCTCCAGCGTAGCGTCCGTGCTACCTGAATCGACCACCACAATTTCATCGGCGAACGCGACGGATTCCAGACAGGCAGTGATCTGATGCGCTGCATTCAGTGCAACAATGGTCACAGATAATGGCTGTCGAGTGTTCTTATTTGTATTTTGCATCATGCTCGCTATTTTATGCGAAACTGAGCCGCCCGTTACGTTAAAATAGGCGGATGATCAACATATTACTTGTAAAAACCTCCTCCATGGGAGATGTGATTAACAATTTACCCGTGGTAACGGACATTCTTTCCCATTTCCCAGACGCCCAAATCGACTGGGTTGTGGAAGCGCCATTCTCAGATATTCCCAAGATGCATCCCGGGGTAAAAACGATAATCCCTGTTTCCATCCGGCGCTGGAGGAAAAACCTTTTCAAGCGCTCCACATGGCATGAGATCAAGGACTTCAAACAAAAACTGCAAAACAAGCAGTACGATATTGTGCTCGATACACAAGGTTTGATGAAAAGTGCGCTTATTACTCGAATTGCAAAAGGCACGCGTTGTGGATTCGCTTGGGACAGTGCCTGGGAACCTTTAGCTACTCTTTTCTACAACAAGAAATTTTCTGTTGATAAAACACGTCATGCTGTTGACCGTTATCGGCTGCTCGCAGCACAAACGTTTGGATACAAGCCTGAGCCGCATATTAATTATGGCATTGTTGCGCCTGCCCTGACACCATCATGGCTCCCTGAAAATCCCTATGCGGTATTACTTCACGCCACGAGCCGAAATGAGAAACTCTGGCCTGAGTCTGCATGGATAGAACTAGGTGCTTATTATAAAAATCAAGGAATCATATGTATATTACCTTGGGGTAATTCCAGTGAACATGCGCGCAGCAAACGCCTTGCAGAACTGATCCCTGACGCAATCGTACCCCCTGCCATGCGCCTGGAAGAGGCTGCAGCCATGCTCGCCCATGCTAGAGGCGTAGTTGGCGTAGATACAGGACTGGTGCATCTGACTGCAGCCCTCCAAAAGCCTGTTGTGGCTATTTTCTGTGGCTCCGACCCGGCGGTAAATGGTCTGTATGCAGATAGCCCCATACGCAACCTGGGCAACTTTGGCACCCCACCAACTGTTGCGGAAGTCATTAGCGCCGTAGAAGCAGTAAATAAAGCATGATCAGAAACCGTACCATATATACTGTTTTGCTCTTTTTATTGCTGCCATATGTCGCATGGCGATTGCTGTGGCGCGGACGTCGTCAACCAGCCTATCACAAGCATATTAGAGAACGCTTTGGTTTCTATAGCATCCTGCCACTGAAACCCCTTATCTGGATCCACGCTGTTTCTGTTGGAGAAACTCGCGCTGCTGTCCCATTAGTAAAAGCCTTGCAAGCAAAATATCCCCAGCACCAGATTTTACTCACCCATATGACGCCTACTGGCCGAGAAACCAGTGAAATGCTATTTGGTGAAAACGTCCTGCGCTGCTACTTACCCTATGACTATCCGTTTGCGGCACAACGTTTTTTACAACACTTTAAGCCTGCAATTGGCATTTTGATGGAAACAGAAATATGGTTCAATCTGATCCACGCATGCAAAAGAAGCCAAATTCCACTGATTTTAGCCAATGCACGCCTGTCCGACAAATCAGCCAAAAAATATGCTCGCCTTCCGCATTTAACAAATGAGGCACTAAAATCGCTCGAAGTGATCTCGGCCCAAACTGAAGACGATGCAGCACGCCTACACCAGCTTGGCGCGACCTCTGTCACCATCAGTGGCAATTTGAAATTCGATGTCACCCCGCCAGAAACCGCTAAAACACAAGGCGAAACACTCAGAATACAATTTGGTGCCGACCGCCCAGTTTTTCTAGCTTCAAGCACACGGGACGGAGAAGAGGCGTTAATTTTAGAAGCACTCACCCATATCAACACCCCGAATATTCTGACGGTTATCGTGCCGCGCCACCCGCAACGCTTTGATGAAGTAGCGGTACTCCTTGAGCAAAATGGCATTCAATTTCAGCGTAAGAGCGACAACCTGCCCATTGCTGAAGATACTAAAGTGGTTTTGGGCGACACAATGGGAGAATTATTTGCCTACTATGGAGCCTGCGATATTGCCTTTATTGGCGGTAGCCTGCTGCCTTATGGTGGGCAAAACCTGATTGAAGCCAGTGCGATGGGCGTACCAGCACTTATCGGCCCACATACCTTTAATTTTACTGATGTCGCAAAGCAGGCAGTCGATTCAGGCGCTGCGATCAGAATAGAAAACTTTATCGAGCTTGCCCAGAAAACCGATGAACTACTGCTAAGTAACACGCAGCGCATTAAAATGGCCGAATCAGCCCTCCTTTTTAGCCAAGCACATCGCGGCGCCACAGATCGACTCATCAAATTAATATCGCCCTTTTTGGATTGAAGCAGACACCTTCATTTGCTATATTTGCCGCAACCAGCCACTTTGGAAAAAAACATGAACCCAGTGCAAACCTTTGAAATCACATCCTGGGAAGAAGCTTTCCCTCCCGCACTTCAGAATGACGCCATCTGCTCTCTGGAAAATGGGCAGGTATTGTTTTTACCGCACCTCGCATTTACCCTGTCACCCCAGGAAACCCGCTTTCTTTCCCCGCAATGGTCAGACGGAAAATCAAAAAATATCAGTTATGACGGTAAGGCTATAAAAGGGGCACAAGGCAATGAATCCGATTTGGCACAGCTAAAAGCCATGATTGCCCGATTTGCCAGCCAGGCCACCCATTTAGTTTCAGACTTGTTCCCGGAATACGTTCCCCACTTGGGACATGGCCGCACCAGTTTCCGTCCATTTGAAGTTGAGCAACGAGCTAGTTCTTACAAAAAAGATGATAAACGCCTTCACGTCGATGCCTTTCCATCGCGACCAACCCATGGAGAACGCATTCTACGCGTATTTGCCAATATCAACCCTGACAACAGGCCTCGAATCTGGCGCGTTGGCGAACCTTTTGAAAGTCTGGCCAATCATTATTTGCCACAAATCAAATCGCCATTCCCCGGTTCTGCGTGGATGATGGATAAGCTGGGTATTACCAAAGGACGGCGGTCAGAATACGACCACATCATGCTACATTTACACGATACGATGAAAGCGGATCTGGATTATCAGAAAAATGGGCCACAACAGGAACTCGCACTTCCCGCAGGCTGCGTCTGGATCGTTTTCAGCGACCAAGTGCTTCACGCTGCCATGTCGGGACAGTACATGCTGGAGCAAACTTTTCATTTGCCTTTGGCCGCGTTGCATAATCAGCAAACTGCACCATTGAAAGTACTGGAACGACTAACGGGAAGGCCGTTAGTCGCTTAGTAAGTTACTTGGCTTGCGCCAACAAACTGTTAACCTGCTCCAGATCTGCTTCGCCCAGAGTACCAACAGCAGATTTGAGCTTGAGCTGATTCATAATATAAGTGTAACGCGCCTGCGACAGATCCCGTTTAGCACTAAACAACTGTTGCTGCGCATTCAGCACATCCACGCTGGTTCTCACTCCGACTTCAAAACCCAACTTGGTGGAATCCAGCGAACTTTGGGTGGAAACCAATGCTTGCTCCAAAGCCCGCACCTGCGCCTCACCACTGGTTACACCCAGAAAAGCCTGACGAGTTTGCAATACCACTTGGCGTCGCGTATCTTCAAGGTCTTCCCGCGCCTTATCCTGATTCGCCACTGCCTCGCGCACTTTTGAACTCGTCGAACCGCCAGAAAAAATCGGCAGATTCAACTGCAAACCAATGGCAGTAGATTGCGTATTTCCACCAATTCCAAAACTCAGGTTGGTGTTATTTGCATCTCGATAAGAAGCTACGACATCAAGCGTCGGATAGTGACCGCCACGATTACGCTCTACTTCCTGATTAGCTATTTCAAATGCAGCCTGTTGAATTTGAAATTGCAAATTCTGTTGCTCAGAAGAAGCCACCCACTGTTCCATGTCATTAGGTTCTGGGGTTTTAAGGGGGAGCTTATCACTCAATCTAGAGAGTGAAGACGGAATTTTGCCAATCACTTTCTGCAATGCAAATTTTTTGACTTCCAGATCATTACGCGCCGCAATTTCTTGTGAAGTCGCCAAATCAAATCGAGCCTGAGCTTCATGGGTATCCGTAATCGTCGCCGTACCCACCTCAAAATTACGCTTGGCTTGCGCAAGCTGTTCAGAAATAGCCGTTTTATAACTGGACGCAAACGCCACATTATCCTGCGCCAGCAAAGCATCAAAGTAAGCTTGGGCAACGCGTAAAATCAAATCCTGTTTAGCAATCGCCAGCTGCGCCTCGGCTTGTGTTACCTGCTGTTTTGATTGCTCATACTGTGCAAAGTTCTGCTTGCGGAAAATCGGCTGGCTCAAGGCTAATGTATAGCCATATGAATTGTAATTGGTCCGCGCCGCGCCTTCGCGTTTCACGCTATTTTCTGTGGTATCGGCACTTAAATTGACCGAAGGCAGCAGCAATGCCCTGCCTTGAGGTAATTTTTCCAGACCGGCACGATGCGCAGCCTTTGCGGAAGCAAAAACCGCATCATGACTTTGTGCCTCACGGTAGGCATCCATCATATTTTCAGCATGAAGTACAGGGCTGAAAGCCATTCCAACCATCAGAATTGATAGACGTTTCATACTTTCCTCTTAATATAGTCGCATGGCGGGATCCACTTCTTTGGCCCAACCATCCACACCACTTTGTAAATTATAAACCTTGGCAAACCCATAATGTTCCAAAAATTGAGCGACACGGTAGCTACGCACACCGTGATGGCAAATGACCACAATATCAGCCATTTTATCCAAACCTTCAAACTTGTCGGGGACCTGATTCATCGGAATTAATCTGGAACCTTCAATATGACAAGTTTCATACTCCCAAGGTTCGCGCACATCCAGTAAAAAAGGCTGCACCCGCGTTTGATCGCCCAGCCATTGCTGCAATCCATCAGGGCTAATTTGTTGCATAACTCACACCACTATTAAATACTAAAACACAAAACGCTGAGGTTGCAGCACATTTTTCAACGGGGCAATACATGTCTCAAACAGCACCACGGTGTTATACACGCCATCTGCAACACAGGTAATCAGTTTAGCCTCCATCAGAGGAGCATCACCCTCTACAACAAATAACCTGCCACCCGTAGTCAGATTTTGTTTAAATTTCTCCGGAATCACCGGCACTGATCCAGTCAGGATAATCACATCATATGGACCTTGTCGATTCCAGTCACACGCTGCATCGCCAATCTCCAAAGTAGCATTGGTTATCCCGTGCGCTTTCAGATTTTGATCTGCCTGCATTTTGAACTCAGGAATAATCTCAACACTATAGACATGCATTGCCTCGTGTGCCAACAATGCAGTCATATAACCGCTGCCAGTTCCCACTTCCAATACCTTATCGGTTTTTTTGACCGCCACTTCCTGAAGAATCCGTGCTTCGAGTTTTGGCGAAAGCATTACTTCCCCGTGACCCAGTGGAATTTCCATATCCACAAAGGTAAGGCCTTGGTAAGCAAGCGGCACGAATTCTTCCCGCTTTACCTTGAACAGAAGATTCAGTACACCCTGATCCAATACATCCCATGGTCGGATTTGCTGCTCCACCATATTAAAGCGTGCTTTCTCAATATCCATAGTCATCCGGTTGCTCCGATTTCTCTGCTAAACTGTAACGATAACTTGCAATTATTTCATAAATCCAGTAATTTCACACCCATAGCTAGGGGTCCCTGCAGGAAAAATTATCCCCTTCTGCAGGGTGAGAAATACCCTTTGAACCTGATACGGATCATACCGTCGTAGGGAAGCGTTGTTTTCAACGCTCCTACGTCGCCCAAGGAGTGTACCATGAATGCCAATCCCCAATTTTTAACTGATGTCGCCCATGCTGCCGAAGCTGCTATCAAACCGCTTCCCAACTCACGCAAAGTCTACGTCCAAGGCTCACGCGACGACATTCGCGTCCCTATGCGGGAAATCAGTCAAAGTGACACCACCGCCAGTTTTGGTGCCGAAACCAACCCACCCATATTTGTTTACGACACTTCCGGCCCTTACACGGACCCAGATGTCAAAATTGACATCCGTACCGGGCTGCCATCCGTTCGCACCCCTTGGATAGAAGAACGCGATGATACAGAGCTGTTGAAGGGCCCTTCATCCGGATTTGGTCAGGAACGCCTCAACGACCCAAAACTGAAAGAACTTCGCTTTAATCTGCAACGCCAACCAAGACGTGCTAAATCCGGCATGAATGTCAGTCAGATGCATTATGCCCGCAAAGGCATCATCACCCCTGAAATGGAATATATTGCGATTCGAGAAAACCAGCGCAGAGACAACTTGTCTGAAATTTTCACACAACAGCATCCCGGCGAACATTTTGGTGCGGCAATTCCTAAAATCATCACACCAGAATTTGTCAGAGATGAAGTCGCCCGTGGCCGTGCGATTATTCCAGCCAATATCAACCATCCCGAAGTGGAACCGATGATTATTGGTCGAAATTTTCTGGTTAAAATTAACGGTAATATTGGCAATTCAGCAGTATCTTCCTCGATTCAGGAAGAAGTAGAAAAAATGACATGGGGAACCCGTTGGGGCTCCGATACGATTATGGACCTGTCCACAGGTAAAAACATTCACGAAACACGTGAATGGATCGTGCGCAACAGCCCTGTCCCCATTGGCACCGTGCCCATCTATCAAGCATTGGAAAAAGTAGATGGCAAAGCAGAAGACCTGACATGGGAAATCTTCCGCGACACCCTGATTGAGCAAGCAGAACAAGGTGTGGACTATTTCACCATCCACGCGGGTGTTTTGCTTCGTTATGTCCCTATGACAGCCAAACGTATGACTGGTATTGTCTCCCGCGGTGGTTCCATTATGGCCAAGTGGTGTTTATCCCATCACAAGGAAAACTTCCTCTATACCCATTTCGAAGACATTTGTGAAATCATGAAGGCCTATGACGTTTCCTTCAGCCTGGGTGATGGATTGCGCCCCGGTTCAATTTATGACGCAAACGATGCCGCACAGTTTGGTGAACTCGAAACTTTAGGCGAACTGACCAAAATTGCCTGGAAGCACGACGTACAAACCATGATTGAAGGCCCAGGCCATGTGCCTATGCACATGATCAAAGAAAACATGGAATTGCAACTTAAACATTGCGACGAGGCGCCCTTCTATACACTCGGCCCACTTACTACAGATATTGCGCCAGGCTATGACCACATCACCTCAGGCATAGGTGCTGCCATGATAGGCTGGTTCGGCTGCGCCATGCTCTGCTATGTCACGCCAAAAGAGCACTTGGGGCTACCGAATAGAGATGACGTAAAGGAAGGCATCATTACCTACAAGATTGCCGCGCACGCTGCAGATCTTGCGAAGGGTCACCCAGGGGCGCAAATAAGAGACAATGCACTATCAAAAGCACGCTTCGAATTCCGTTGGGAAGATCAGTTCAATCTGGGCTTGGATCCTGACCGAGCCCGTTCTTTCCATGATGCAACGTTACCAAAAGATTCCGCCAAAGTAGCGCATTTTTGTTCCATGTGCGGCCCTCACTTCTGCTCCATGAAAATCACACAGGATGTACGTGATTATGCACAAAGCCAAGGTGTTGCTGAGAACGATGCATTACAAAAAGGCATGGAAGCTAAAGCAGTAGAATTTGTTAAAAGCGGTGGGGACCTTTACAAAAAAGCATAATCACGCAAGAAACATACAATTGCCCCTTCAAGATAAAGGTTATGCCTGATTCTTACAGGGGTATTTTTTTACCTGCTAGTCTGCGACAATAACCACTTTTAATGCAATTGCATAATTCTAAGGGAAAATAACAACAATGGATTACATCATCCTGCTCAAGGCTTTCATATTGGGCATAGTGGAAGGTCTGACAGAATTCTTACCCATTTCCAGTACTGGTCATCTTATTATAGCCGGTGATTTACTAAGCTTTAATGATGAAGTCGGAAAGGTTTTTGAGATTGTCATTCAGCTAGGAGCAATTCTGGCAGTCTGCTGGGAATACCGGCATAAAATAGGTTCTGTTATCAGCGGCATTGCATCAGAAGCAAACTCCCAGCGATTCATCATCAACATCACCATTGGATTTTTCCCGGCAGCTTTTTTGGGTTTGCTATTTATCAAGTCCATCAAAGCGCATTTGTTTAATCCTTTTTCTGTCGCTATTGCCTTTATCGTTGGCGGATTATTCATATTTTGGATTGAAAAGAAAAAACTGACTACGCACATTGAAACAGTTGACGACATTCGTTGGCCGGATGCACTCAAGGTGGGTTTATCACAATGTTTAGCCCTCATCCCCGGCATGTCACGATCCGGGTCAACCATTATGGGAGGTATGTATTTCGGGCTAAGCCGAAAAGCTGCCACCGAGTTCTCTTTTTTCCTCGCCATACCCATCATGTTTGCTGCGACATTCTATGATGTTTACAAGCATTGGGATTTGCTCCATGCCAGCGATCTCAATGTATTTTTAGTTGGTTTCATAACCGCTTTTATCAGCGCTTTTTTCGCCATCAGAGCGCTACTGCACTATATTGCGAATCATAACTTTATTGTGTTTGCGTGGTACCGGGTAATTTTTGGTGTGATATTACTCATCTACTATCGTGCTGAACTCTTCCAGGCTATGATTTAACAATCACTCGGAAATACCGCCAAACCCAGGTTATCTCCACTCATTACTGCAAACTCTCCTGCGAAAATGATGTGGATATAATAACTACTTGATATATTCGGTATTTAGAAAATCACTTAGCCAAAAGTTCAACCAGCGATTCAATATGTTACTCAAGATAAGCTCACATACTCTAGGAATACAACATACTATCTTGGGACCAAATTGATTCAACGCAAATGCGTGCTCAACACTGGCAAAGCTTTAGAACTCAAATAACCCTAGTTAAATAATTAGCAGAACTACGTTAAATAAACTCAATTATCGAAAACTGGACAATAAAAAACCCCTCGAAGCTAGTGCTAGGAGGGGTTTTTAGAATAGAAGCCTGGCGGTGACCTACTTTCGCATGGGTAATCCACACTATCATCG
>NZ_SMCO01000011.1 GCF_004346685.1 Sulfurirhabdus autotrophica | reverse complement strand
CTACTACAAGCCTTCGCAGGCAGTAGCTACGTCTCAGAACAGACCGATTTCGATAACCAATTAAATTTGTTCGATTTTTAACCGGACACTAGTGATCCAAAGTCCACTCTGACACTGACCCTATATACGTTGAGTCTGGATAAAAAATGGCTGAATATTTAACCAAACAGAGCTGTAGGGCAGGAATTATTGGCGTACTGCTCTTTGTGTCGTCGATGTCTGTCACACAAGCAGAAAATTTTGCGGATCCGACTCGCCCGCCGGCATCCCTTGGGATTGTTGAATCAGGCGCGGTAGCGTCTGAAGCACAAGGACCAGTTTTGCAATCGGTATTGATTTCAAAAGGTAGAAAGATGGCTGTGATCAGCGGGCAATCAGTCAAGCTGGGTGAAAAATTTGGCGACGCGCGACTGGTCAGGATTACCGAAAGTGAGGTCGTGTTAAAGAGTGGCAAGGATGTGCAAACCTTGAAACTTTTACCGGAAATTGAAAAGCGCTTGGTTAATAGCCGGCATCGTGCCAAAGCAGTTGGTTCAAGGCAATGAAGGAAATGAATATAATGAGAAATGCTACATTGGCAGTCATGGCGCTTGGTTTGGCAGGGTGTGCCGCTCCCGGGCTAAAGAACGGGACCTATGACCAGATTAATGCTGAGATGAATAAAGCGCTTGAAACTAAAGCGGCACCAGCGCAACCCGATGCGGTGGCAGCTGCTTTGTTGCCACCACTCAAGATTGAGATGCCTAAAACTGGCAAGCCGCTTGAACAGCGGTTTGATCTGGTATTTAATAACGCCCCGGCAAATCAGGTTTTCATGGGAATTGTTTCCGGAACACGTTATAGCATGTTACTTCACCCCGAGGTGGCAGGCTCGATATCAGCAAACTTGAAAGATGTGACTGTCTTTGAAGCGCTGGATGCCATTCGTGAGATTTATGGTTACGATTACAAAGTAGATGGAACGCGTATTTTCATTCAACCGCTTACCATGCAAACCCGAGTGTTTCAGGTTAATTATTTGACTGGAAGTCGCAAGGGGACATCTGATATTCGTGTAACGTCAGGTTCAGTGAGTGATTCATCCGGTGGCAGCGGCTCAAATCCAGCTGCAGCAACCACTACGATATCACCAGGAACAACTTCCCGATCCCTGGATAGCAGCAAGATCAGCACCACATCCAGCAGCGATTTCTGGGGGGAATTGAAAGCGTCACTGGATGCCATTGTGGGCAATAAAGAGGGTCGCAGTGTTGTGGTCAGCCCTCAGTCGGGGGTGCTGGTTATCCGCGCTATGCCAGAAGAGCTGAAACAAGTGACGGCTTATCTGAAAGCCACGCAACTGTCCGTAGACAGGCAAGTCATTCTGGAAGCAAAGATACTTGAAGTGCAGTTGAATGACAGCTACCAGGCTGGTATCAACTGGGCAGCCTTTAAAACTGGTCCTAATAGCAGGTTGTCAGCAGGCAATCTTTCGCAAGGGACGGTGCTGCAAACAAGTGGTCCATTAGCTACTGGTGTATCAACTTATGATGCTGTGACACGCACTTATACTAATCCAAGCCTGTCATCAGTTGCGGGTCAGGATATTGTCACGAATCCGGCTTTACTGGGAGCGGGTTTGTTCGGATTGGCTTTCCAGACCAGTAATTTTGCCGCGCTACTATCCTTCCTGGAAACACAGGGTAATGTGCATGTTTTGTCCAGCCCACGCATCGCAACGCTGAATAATCAGAAAGCGGTTTTGAAAGTGGGTACCGATGAGTTTTTCGTGACCAATGTGAGTACCACATCGACAAGTGGCACTGGCGGCACAACTACTTCACCCAGCGTTACATTGCAGCCTTTCTTTTCAGGAATTGCGCTTGATGTGACTCCGCAGATTGATCAGGACGGGAACATCATTCTTCATATCCATCCTTCAGTTAGCCAGGTTTCGACTATTGATAAACAGGTGAATCTGGGTAGTGCTGGTTCTATCAATCTTCCATTGGCTTCAAGTGCGGTGTCTGAGACAGATAGCATTGTGCGCGGAAGAGATGGGCAAATTGTTGCGATTGGTGGTTTAATGCGTCAGTCGACCAATTCGGATCGTTCGCAATTGCCGGGTGTAGGAGACGTGCCTGTACTGGGTGGGTTGTTCAGAAACACCAATCAGGTTGTGCAAAAGCGTGAATTGGTTATTTTATTGAAGCCTACCGTCATTCAAGGTGAAAGTGAGTGGACAGCAGACATGCTGGAAAGCCAGCGTCGCATTCAGAAATTGGACCCCAGGAGTAGGGAACTCAGGTAACTATGTATCAAAAGCATTTCGGCATACATGAATTACCTTTTTCGATTACACCGGATACAGCGTTTTTTTTCGCTGGCTCCCATTGCCAGGAAGCGCTTAATACCCTCTTAGTTGCCACAAAGAATGGTGAAGGGTTTATCAAGATTACCGGGGAAGTGGGCACTGGTAAAACCATGTTGTGTCGCAAATTTCTGGCAACACTGGATAAAAGCTTTGTCACAGCCTATATTCCCAATCCCTATCTCGAACCGCGCACGTTGATGTTTGCGCTGGCGGACGAACTGGAAATAACGCTCGAAAAAGACGTTGATCAACACCATCTTCTGAAATCAATTAATCTTCGGTTATTAGCACTTGCCCGGGAAGGGAAGCGCGTAGTGTTATGCCTGGACGAAGCGCAAGCAATGCCTTTGGAAAGCCTGGAAGCATTGCGTTTATTAAGCAATCTGGAAACCGAGAAGCGCAAGTTGTTGCAGATAGTATTGTTCGGGCAGCCTGAACTGGATGAAAAGCTACAGCTGGATTCGCTTCGACAGTTAGCGCAACGTATTACATTTCATTATAAACTCAGACAGTTATCAAAAGCCGAACTGGAGTTTTATATTGCACACAGATTGAGTGTGGCTGGATTTGCAGGTAGCAGGCTTTTTAGCCACGGGGCTTTACAGAAACTATTTGCAGCGAGTAATGGCGTACCCAGGCTGGTAAATATATTGGCGCATAAGTCACTCATGCTGACATATGGAGAAGGAAAGTATCAGGTATTAAAACGGCATGTAAAGATAGCCGCGCAAGATACGATAGCGGCTAAAAAGGATTTTAGAGATTATTGGTGGTTATTGTTGTTGGGGTCTTTAGCAAGTGTCGCTGGCATTGGATGGGTGTATTTAAAATGAGTTTAATCAACCAAATGCTGCAAGATCTGGATAAACGTCACTCTGCTGATAGTGAAAATGATCCGTTGTCTTCCCAGATCAAGGCTGTACCTTCAAGCGGCAGGCGGCAAGGAATTGTGCTGTTGGGTTTGGGGCTGCTGATAGTTACGGTTGCTGTATTGGTTTGGGTGTTTTTTCTCAAGCAACAGCCAACTGCAATGCCTAAAGTGGAACAAAACCCATTAGTTGTAACGAATACCCAAAATCAGCCATCAGAAACGATGGGGAATTTGAAGCAATCGCAGAGCTTGCACTTAGACCGTATTTCCACTCAAAGCGAAGTGCCTGTGGTTCAACCAGTTGTACCCAAAGCCCAGTCAGAAAAAGTGATTCCTTTGCAGCCCCCGGTAAAGAAAGTGGTTGAGTTTCATGCCCCTGCATCTAAAGAATCGGTAAAAGTACCTGTGCCAGAAGAGCCCATCAAGCCGCCAGTATTATTAAGCGAAAATGAAATTCCTGTGCAAGCAGAAGCGCAGGTTGCTCAGCCAACGGAAATCAAGCCTAAAGCTCTGCCCGCTCCTCAGCGTGGGCCAGTTGTCGTTAATAAACAAGTAAAGGAATTAACCCCGCAGCAACGCGCAGAGAGCGAATACCGTAAGGCGATAGCCTTGATTCAGCAGGGCAGGGTCATAGAAGCAATGAGTGCTTTGGATCAAACGCTGCTGGATAATCCAAACCATGCTTCAGCACGACAAACGCTGGTAGGCTTGTTGCTTGAAAAGAAACGGCAACCGGATGCTGAACACAGCTTACAGGATGGGTTGAATAAAGATCCGGGCCAATCTGGCTTTGCAATGCTGCTGGCACGGTTGCAGGTGGAAAGAGGCGATGTGCATGGTGGCGCGGTCACATTGCTGAATTATTTACCTCAAGCAGCCGGCAGGGCGGACTATGTGGCTTTTCTTGCGGCTCTGCTGCAACGGGAAGGACGTAATAAAGAAGCTATTGATCATTATATGCAAGCGGTTCGCCTTTCTCCTCAATCTGGTGTCTGGTGGATGGGCCTGGGCATTTCGCTTCAAGCTGAAAACCGCACGGCCGAGGCGCAGGATGCATTTAGTCGGGCAAAAGCATCGGGCAGTCTTTCGCCGGAATTATTATCGTTTGTAGAGCAGAAACTGAAGCAGTTACAGCGTTAATCACTTATAAAATTCATAAAGCCCTGGCAACAATCCACGCCGAGACTTCGGCAGCACCTTGGTCGCGCAGAATGCGGCTAAGTTCATTGATGGTAGTGCCAGTAGTCATTACGTCATCAACAATAGCAATATGGCTTCCTTGTATTTGCTCTCCTGTGCAATCAAACGCACCTTTGACGTTGCCGTGTCTTTGTTTGATCGTTAGGGAAGCTTGAGGAGCCGTTTCACGAATACGCGTGCAGAGGTTAATCGCGAGGGGTATATGCAGTTTTTTGGAAATGATACGTGCTATTTCCAATGATTGATTAAAGCCACGCTCTCTTTGACGTGCAGGATGCAGAGGCATAGGAATAATGAGATCCGGTTTGGGCTGAGAGCTAGTCGCGGTAATGAGATAATCAGCAAGTAACTCAGATAAAGCAAGATTGCCCCCGTACTTAAATGCATGAATCAGGCTGTCCACAGGGAACTGGTATGTAAATGCGGCATGCGTATTATTGAAAGCAGGCGCTTTTTTCAGGCAACGTCCACAGATATCGCTGTTAAAAGTAGGGAGGGCGCAAATAGGGCAACATGCCGTCGAATGATGCGGTAAATGAGTATGGCAGGCCGTGCAAAGTCCACTATTTTGCGTGCCGGCACCACACAAAATGCAATTTTGTGGCATGATGTGCTGTACAAATTTTGCACAGTTGTTTAAAATTTTCAACGTAAAATTTGACAATGTGGTTGAGTAGTTTATGATTTCGGCCATTCTAGCGTGATATGCCTCATTTTTGAAAGTGTCCAGCATATTGTTCCATTCGGTTTTCTTGTAGAGATAAAACGGTGAAAGCAAGTAAATTAATCACTGCTGGCAATTCGCGCTCATCTGCTCAGATGTTCACAATCGCCAGTCTGGTGGCAACCATCATTCCTCCGTTGTTGATGATCTGGATTGCTGCGTCGATATTTGTCTATGCATCGATTGCCCATCATCCTAATCCAAAGGTCGCGTATTACAACAGAATTGCGGGATATCGGTTTTATAGTGTTGCGGGTGCAATGGTTGTTTTTGGTCAGCCAATTTACATGATATTTAACAATTGGCATGGATTGCTGGCAGTGTGGGCCGTAATGGCAATAGTGATTATTCCGTGGGGAATCTGGGACCTGATTAAGGCCCAGAAAGATGAATGGCAAGATATGGTAATTGAGGTTCCAGTAAATGAATGACATGGTTATGCAAGAGACAATTCCTTCGGCACAAGATGCTAAGTCAGGTTCATGGACGGTTGACCGGGTAGCAGCATTGTTTGAGTTGCCCTTTAGTGATCTGTTGTATCAGGCGCAGACAGTTCACCGGCAGAATTTTGATCCCAATGCCGTTCAGTTAAGCACGCTGCTATCTATTAAAACGGGAGGCTGTTCTGAAGATTGCAGTTATTGTCCCCAGTCGGCGCGTCATGAAGGTAGCGTTGAAAGTGAAGACTTGCTTAAACTGGAAGAGGTTGTGACAGCAGCCAAAGCCGCTAAGGATAATGGTGCAAGCCGATTTTGTATGGGTGCAGCCTGGCGCGGCCCTAAACAGCGTGATTTGGACCCGGTGATTGAAATGGTGAAAGCCGTGAAAGCGCTGGGGCTGGAAACTTGCGCCACGTTGGGCATGCTGCGTGATGGGCAGGCGGAGCAATTGGCTGAAGCCGGTTTGGACTACTATAACCATAATCTGGATACGGCTCCGGAATTCTATGGTGAAATTATTACCACCCGTACTTACCAAGACCGTTTGGATACCTTGGGTAAGGTTCGCCAGGCAGGGATACATGTATGCTGTGGTGGTATTGTCGGTTTGGGCGAAAGCCGTGGGCAGCGCGCAGGGTTGATTGCGCAATTAGCTAATCTGGACCCGGCTCCTGAATCAGTGCCGATCAATATGCTGGTGCAAGTGGAAGGCACTCCGGCACACGGTAATGAAGCATTGGATCAGCTGGAGTTTGTTCGCACCATTGCAATAGCACGTATCACCATGCCAAAAAGTTTTGTACGGCTTTCTGCGGGCCGGGAAGAAATGTCAGAAGCCATTCAGACCTTGTGTTTTCTGGGTGGAGCTAACTCCATTTTCTATGGCGAAAAATTGCTGACTACCAGCAACCCCGGAGAAGACAAAGACAGAGCGCTCATGGATAAGCTGGGCATGCACCCGCTGTAGCCAAAAGCGCTACCTGAGAATGCCGTTTTCTTATTTAAATGATGATCTGCTGACTCTGGAAGAGCAGGGTCTGTTTCGTCGTCGTCGTATCGTTGAGAGTGCTCAGGGTGCGGTCATACGTGTTGATGGCAGGGATTACCTGTCATTTTGCAGTAACGATTATCTCGGACTCGCAAACCATCCTGCACTGATTGATGCCGCGTGCAGGGGGGCAGCGCAATATGGTGTAGGTTCAGGCGCGTCTCACCTGATTACAGGTCACAGTGAAGCCCATCACAAGCTGGAGCTGGCACTGGCTGAATTGGTTGGGTTTCCTGATGCGTTACTGTTCTCCACAGGCTATATGGCGAATATGGGGGTTGTTTCGGCTCTGTTAAGCAGAAACGACGTGGTATTTGCCGACAAGCTCAATCATGCCTCCCTGAATGATGCCGTGCTGGTTTCCCGCGCAACTATGCAGCGTTATTCCCACCTTGATCTGGTGCAACTGGAAAAGCAGTTGATTGCTTCAAAGCACCGTCGCAAATTGGTGGTAACGGATGCTGTGTTCAGTATGGATGGCGATATCGCACCCGTGCCTGAATTGTTGAAGTTGTGCGAGCGTTATGATGCCTGGCTGTTGTTGGATGATGCCCATGGGTTTGGTGTATTGGGCAGAGAAGGTAAAGGGGTGCTGGAATATTTTGCAACACAATCTCCTCGCATCATCTACATGGCAACATTGGGCAAGGCTGCAGGCGTGTTTGGCGCCTATGTGGCGGGATCACCGGAATTGATCCAGATGCTGATCCAGCGTGCGCGTACTTATATATATACGACAGCATTTCCGCCCATGCTGGCGAATGCATTGTTAGCCAGTGTGCATCTGATTCAGGAAGAGGGCTGGCGCAGGCAAAGACTGCAGGATTTGGCGGGTTATCTGAAAGATCATCTCAAACTGGCGCGCTGGAAGCTCATGCCTTCTATAACGCCAATCCAGCCGATTGTGATTGGTTCAAATAAAGAAACGCTGGCAGTCAGCGCTGCGCTGATGGAAAAGGGGATATTGGTACCTGCAATTCGGCCCCCTACTGTCCCGAAAGGGGAAGCGCGTTTACGGATTTCTTTTTCAGCGGCACACAGTTTAGAAGATGCACGCAAGCTAGTGGAAGCGCTGAATGAGTTGGAAAAAGTGATTTAACTTCATGACGCAAAAAAGAAGGTTTTATGTGGCTGGTTTTCACGCTGTACTGATTGTACCAGCATGAAATTGCACATAGAAACGCACGGTGCCGGCAAAGAACTGGTGCTGTTACACGGTTGGGGGATGCACGGTGGTATCTGGGAAGGTGTGCAGGAGCAGCTGGCACAGCACTTCCGGTTACACGTTGTGGATTTGCCTGGTTATGGTGCCAGTTCAGCCTGTGAGCCCTATACGTTAACCCGGCTTGCAGAGATACTCGCGGGTAGTTTTCCTGGCAGGGTCAATGTGTGTGGCTGGTCGTTGGGAGGGCAAGTTGCACTGACATGGGCGCAACAATCACCAGCGCAAGTAGAACGCCTGGTACTGGTTGGCGCGACCCCCTGTTTTACCAAACGTGTATGTTGGGAAAACGGGATTGACCCTGAAGTGTTCGATATTTTTGCACGCAATTTGCAACAGGCTTACGAAGCAACCCTGAAACGATTTTTATCGCTGCAGGCGCGCGCAGGTGAAGACGCAAGGCAAGTGATGGCGCAATTGCGTGCAAACCTGTTTACCAGGGGGCGGCCATCAATAGAAGTGCTGCGCGCAGGGTTGCGAATTTTGCAGGAAAGCGATCTGAGGGATGAGATTGGCTTGATTACACAACCTGTGCTCTTGATTCATGGTGAGTACGATACGCTTGCCCCTGTTGCAGTCGCGTACTGGTTAAAAGATCACCTGCTGAAGGCGAGACTGGAAGTAGTGCCGGGAAGTGCGCATGCGCCTTTTCTGTCACATCGACAGGATTTTATAAAATTACTGGTGGGTTTTCTGCGTGGCTGAAAATTTTCAGGTGGATAAAAAAGGCGTCAGGCAGGCTTTTGATCGTGCGGCTAAATCCTATGACGCAGCTGCAGCATTACAGCGCGAAATAAACAACCGCATGATGGAGCGTTTGCAGTATATCAAGCATGACCCCAAAACGATTCTGGATTTAGGTTCGGGGACAGGGTACGGTACGCGTGCGTTACGAACGGAATATTCCAAGGCGCATATTGTCGCGCTGGACTTGGCATTGGGTATGTTGATGTCGGCCAGAGTGCAGACGCCCTGGTGGAAGCGTAACTTGCCATTGCTGCAATCCCGACTGGACAACTATGTATGTGGCGATGCGGATCGTTTGCCACTCAAAACCTCCAGTGTGGATATGATCTGGTCTAACGTAACGTTGCAGTGGTGTAATGATCTTAACGTGACGTTTGCAGAGCTGCATCGTGTTTTGGCCCCGGAAGGGCTATTAATGTTCAGCACTTTTGGACCTGATACCCTTAAAGAACTGCGCCAGGCATTCAGTGGGCTGGATGGACATACTCATGTCAATCGCTTTACAGATATGCACGATATAGGCGACGTAATGATGCATGCAGGTTTTTCGGCGCCAGTCATGGATATGGAATATATCACCTTGACGTATTTGGATTTGATGAGCTTGCTGAAGGAAATCAAGGCGATGGGTGCGCACAATGTCACGATGGGCAGACGTCATGGCATGATGGGTAAATCTGAGTGGGCGAAGTTGCAAAGCATCTATGAACAGTTTCGCCGAGAAGGTCGATTACCAGCAACGTTTGAGGTGGTATATGGCCACGCCTGGGTCAATCAAAAAAATCTGAAAACGTCAGATGGCAGCCAGATTATACAGATGCATATCCAGCGAAAAAAAGGCGCGCTGTAATCCGGATGAAAAAAAACTATTTTGTTACCGGTACGGATACCGGTGTTGGGAAAACGTTGATCACTAGCGCGCTACTCCATGCATTGGCCCATCAGGGAAAAAAAGTGGTGGGGATGAAACCGATTGCAGCAGGTTGTGAACCAGCGCTGGCAGGCATGACTTGTGGTGATGTGGAAATGCTTCAGGCTCATAGTAATGTAGCTGCACCATTGAATCTGGTTAATCCCTATTCGTTTCTTCCCCCCGTTGCCCCCCACATTGCGGCTGCCCAGGCAAATGTAGAAATTGATCTTGCCGTGATTGTCTCACGCTATCAGGCGCTGCAAGAAATGGCGGAAGTGGTCATGGTGGAAGGTGTAGGAGGATTTGTTGTGCCGTTAACTGCCAGCAAAACAACTGCCGATCTTGCCGTAATGCTTAACTTGCCTGTGATTTTGGTGGTTGGTATGCGGCTGGGTTGTATAAATCATGCATTGTTGACTGTACAGGCAATTCGTCAGGCGGGGCTGGAACTGGTGGCATGGGTGGCCAATCAGGTAGGACCGGAAATGCAATTTGTTGATGAAAATATACGTGCTTTAGAAAACAGAATCGATGCGCCCTTAATGGGTATATGTCCATATCAAGATCAAGCGACTCCTATCGCCGCAAGTAAATATTTAGATATAAAGAGCTTTATATAGTTATATTCCGTATAAATCTTCATATATTTCAAGTTTTATTTACTATCTAACTAAAATCACAACAGAAATATTGTTAATGGGGATAAGATTCATTAAATGGTAATATAATTATCAGTTAATAGAATGCTATTATAAAACAATATGTTGTGTTTATATTTTGCTTGTCATGCGGCTGTCGTATGTGTTAACTTTGCATTCAATTGTATGAGTGAGCAAAGTGACATATTTAAAATAAAAATATGCGCTTCTTTTACCCCGTTAGTGATTGCATAGATAGTTTTTAATCTGACTGCCGGGGACAAAATGTTAGCTGGTTATTTGCCAGCTTCAAATCGGGGACTGGTAACGGCATGGAATGCAGCAGCATCACCTTGTTGGCTGAACACAGTTTAACTATAAGACTGAATTTCTTTATTAATTCGGCTTTCCGAATTGTATCCATTCTTTTTTTCATCACTCCCCATACTTTAATCGCTCAATTATCTAATTCGTTTCGGTGGTTGCGCACGCGGCCAGATGGAAATGGCGTATATCTCAGCCATTATTTTCTTCATTCATTTTACGGAACCCGGTTTAAGGGAGACAGCACTTATCGCTTTGATTGAATCGCCCTATGGCGACTAAATTGGAAGGGGTCGGCAGTAGGTGTTGTATCTTGAAATTGTAAGGCTAATATGAAAAAAGTAATAACAGAAGTGCAGTAACAGTTCAGATTCAAGCAAGACCTCAGTTGGGAAATAGTATGTTTTAAAACATCAAAGTTAATCTAAAGAGGGGGAATATGGAATGATGGCTAAGCTGATAAGAAATACAGGGGGGGGCGCCGCACTATTTTTGTATTCTATGCTGGCGCGTGCAGAATACGCTATCAACCTCCAGCAGCCAGAATCACCCATCGCTTATCAGATATTCCATCTACATACGCTGATTCTCTGGGTGTGTGTGGGGATTTTTGTCGTAGTGTTTGGTGCCATGTTTTACTCTATTTTTAAGCATCGAAAGTCAGTTGGTCATAAAGCAGCACACTTCCACGAAAACACCACAGTTGAAATTATCTGGACAATTGTCCCATTTTTTATCCTGATGGGCATGGCCTTCCCGGCAACACAAACCGTATTGGCCATGCGCGATACTTCTGTCCCGGATATGACGGTAAAGGTCACAGGCTACCAATGGAAGTGGGAATATGACTACCAGAAAGAAGGCATAAAGTTCATCAGTAGTCTGGCTACACCAAAAGATCAAATTGATAACAAGGCCGAAAAGGGCGAGCATTATCTGTTGGAGGTTGATAATCCAATGGTCGTTCCTACTGGCAAGAAGATTCGCGTATTGCTGGCGGCTAACGACGTGATTCATGCATGGTGGGTTCCTGCGTTTGGTGTAAAGCAGGATGCCATCCCCGGATTTATTAAAGACACCTGGTTTAAAGTGGATAAGCCTGGAACCTACCGGGGGCAGTGCGCAGAGTTGTGCGGTAAGGATCATGGTTTTATGCCTATTGTTGTAGAGGCAAAAGAACCAGCCGAATACGCTAAATGGGTAGCTGATCAACAGGCAAAAGTCGCAGCAGCTGCACAAAACGCCGATAAGGTATTTACCCTTGCTGAACTGAAAGCGATGGGTGAAAAAGTGTATGCGACCAATTGCGTGGCATGTCACCAAGCGAACGGCGCAGGTATTCCAAATGTATTCAAGGCCCTGGATGGCTCTGCTACTGTGAAGGGTCCAAAACAAGGGCATGCAGAGGTTGTTCTGAATGGACGTACAGGTACAGCCATGCAGGCATTTGGAAAACAGCTTTCTGATACAGACATCGCTGCGGTTGTCACCTATGAGCGCAACTCATGGAGCAACAATACAGGTGATGCTATTCAACCAAGCGAAGTTAAAGCTTTAAGAAAATAACAGGAGGAGGGGATATGGAAGCAGCACACGAGCATGGTCATGATCACCATCCTAGCGGCATCATGCGCTGGGTAACCACCACCAATCATAAAGATATCGGCACGCTTTATTTATGGTTCAGCTTCTTCATGTTTCTTTTTGCCGGCTCGCTGGCCATGATGATCCGTGCTGAATTATTCCAGCCAGGGCTACAGTTATTTCAGCCGCAAGTCTTTAACCAGCTAACTACTATGCATGGCTTGATCATGGTGTTTGGCGCGATCATGCCAGCCTTTGTCGGTTTTGCAAACTGGCAGGTGCCGCTGATGATCGGCGCGCCAGACATGGCTTTCCCCCGTATGAATAACTGGAGTTTCTGGTTATTGCCTGTAGCAGGTATTTTACTGCTTTCGTCATTTTTTATGCCTGGTGGAGCGGTAGCAGGGGGATGGACCATGTATCCACCCTTGTTCATTCAAGGTGGCATCTCTTATGATATGACGATCCTGGCTGTGCACATTCTGGGTATATCTTCCATCATGGGCTCAATCAATATCATTACCACGATTTTGAACATGCGCGCACCCGGCATGACCATGATGAAAATGCCGTTGTTTGTCTGGACCTGGTTTATCACTGCTTACCTGTTAATTGCGGTTATGCCAGTTCTGGCGGGAGCGGTAACCATGTTGCTAACCGATCGTCACTTTGACACCCATTTCTTCAGTGCAGCAGGTGGTGGTGATCCAGTCATGTTCCAGCATGTTTTCTGGTTCTTTGGTCATCCCGAAGTGTATATCATGATATTGCCGGCATTTGGTATCATCTCGCAGATCATTCCAACTTTCGCTCGCAAGCCATTGTTTGGTTATGCCTCCATGGTTTATGCGACTGCTTCCATCGCAATACTGTCTTTCGTTGTATGGGCGCACCACATGTATTCCGTAGGTTTGCCAACGCCAGCACAGTTATTCTTCATGTACTCTACGATGCTGATTTCAGTTCCGACCGGAGTAAAGGTGTTTAACTGGATAGCCACCATGTGGCGGGGTTCCATGACCTTTGAAACCCCGATGCTGTTCGCTATCGGATTTGTTTGCCTGTTCACCCTGGGGGGGTTCAGCGGATTGGTATTGGCTATTACGCCGGTGGATATCCAGTTGCAGGATACTTATTATGTGGTGGCGCATTTCCACTACGTTCTGGTATCCGGATCATTGTTCTCGATTTTTGCCGGAGTGTATTACTGGTTGCCTAAGTGGACAGGACACATGTATGACGAAACCCTGGGTAAATGGCATTTCTGGTTGTCAGTCATTGGTTTTAACATCACATTCTTCCCGCAACATTTCCTGGGCTTAGCTGGAATGCCACGCAGAATTCCAGACTATGCGCTACAGTTTGCCAACTTCAACATGATTTCAAGTATTGGTGGTTTCATGTTTGGAGCAACACAACTGCTGTTCCTGTATATAGTGATCAAATGTATTCGGGGTGGCGTTAAAGCTGCAGATAAACCATGGGAAGGTGCGGACTCTCTGGAGTGGACAGTCCCTTCTCCAGCGCCTTATCACACTTTTGAAACAGCGCCCGTCGTTAAGTAATTTCCATCATTAAGACAGGGGTTATATCCTCTGTCTTACAAAGGAAAATAAAATATGGATGAGGAATCAGGTAAACAGTCCAAAAAATATGTAACCGCTTTCATTTTGGCGGGCATAGCAGTATTCCTTTTTGCCTGGACTTTTATCAGTCAGTGGAAATAGCATGAGTCTTGAGTCCACAAATAAGGCTGTTTTAAAAAAGCTGATGGTTGTTACTCTGAGTATGTTTGGGTTCGCCTATGCTTTGGTACCCATGTACAACATTGCGTGCAATCAGGGTTGGTTTATACAAGAGCGTATAGATGCATCGGAATTCAACACGCAGGTAGATACTACTCGCTGGATTACGGTGGAGTTTTTAGCCAACGTAAATGAAAAAATGCCCTGGAAATTCGAGCCGCAACAAAAGAGCATCAGAATTCATCCGGGCGCTTTAACTCACATAGTGTATGACGTCGCCAATACGACAGACCGTCAGATAGTGGGGCAGGCGGTACCAAGTTACGGGCCAGCACTTGCAGGAAAATATTTTAAAAAAATTCAGTGTTTTTGTTTTTCACAGCAAACGATGAAACCGGGAGAGTTCAGAGCGATGCCGGTAGTTTTTGTGGTAGAACCTACGCTGCCTAAAGATGTAAACACAATCACACTTTCCTATACCTTTTTTGAGTTGGAAAAAGAAGCTAAGTCGGCAGGAAAAGATGTGTAAGGCTTACTGAGGGAAGTGATGGGGAATGAAACAAAAAAGTCTGAAGAACTTTCAGCCATGCGGGCAATGAAAGCCGTATTCTGGAGTTTTTTTGGGGTGCGACGAGGTAAGGATTATCAAGCGGATGTCACGCATCTTACACCGACTCAATTGATCATTGCCGGCATTGTAAGTGCTATTTTGTTTGTTGCCGCCATAGTGGTACTGGTTTATTTTGTCACTCGATAACAAGAATTTAAATATTAAGTTTGTCAGAGAATTATCTAAAGCAATCAACATCCTAAATGGAGGTGAAACATGAGTGAAAGTCACGATAGGTATTATTTGGCACCACCCTCATACTGGCCAATTGTTGGCTCGGCTGCTCTATTTTTGATGGCGGTTGGTTTTGTGATGACCTTAAATCACCGAGGTGGTGGGGGCGCAATTCTGTCGGCCGGATTTGTGGTTTTTGCGATTATGTTGTTTGGCTGGTTTGGTACAGTCATACGGGAAAGTGAAGGTGGCTTATTTAACAAGCAAGTAGATAAATCTTTCCGCATGGGAATGAGCTGGTTTATTTTTTCCGAAGTCATGTTTTTTGCAGCCTTTTTCGGTGCCCTCTTCTACGCGCGGGTATTATCTGTGCCATGGCTGGGAACAGGCGATACCATGCGTGAGCTATGGCCTGCATTCCAGGCGACATGGCCAACCAGTGGGCCAGGAGGCAAACCATTCACTCCGATGGGTGCCTGGGGAATTCCAGCAATTAATACATTGTTGTTACTCACCTCCGGCGCTACCGTCACATGGGCACACTGGGGACTGCTTAAAAACAAGCGTTCTCAACTGATTCTTGGATTGTTTCTCACA
Organism: Sulfurirhabdus autotrophica; assembly: GCF_004346685.1. Lineage (NCBI taxonomy): Bacteria > Pseudomonadati > Pseudomonadota > Betaproteobacteria > Nitrosomonadales > Sulfuricellaceae > Sulfurirhabdus > Sulfurirhabdus autotrophica. Next base: position 101,836 of record NZ_SMCO01000011.1, on the reverse strand, counting down.
GTTGCCTTGGGTGCAACGTTTATAACCTTGCAAGCGGTTGAATACCATCATGCCTATACCGAACTTGGTTTGACTATGGGTGCGGGTGTGTATGGCGCGACATTCTTTATATTGACAGGTTTTCACGGCTTCCATGTCACCATGGGAACCATCATGTTAATCGTGATTATGTTACGTTCAATGAAAGGTCATTTTAAGCCAGACCACCATTTCGGATTTGAAGCTGTAGCCTGGTACTGGCACTTTGTGGATGTGGTCTGGTTACTCTTGTTTGTATTTGTTTACTGGCTATAACGCTTTAGCAGTAAAGCAAATTTCGAGGGGGCATGTAAGCGACTTTATATGCCTTTCTCAGGAATAAGACCAAAATAGTAACCAAGCATTAACAAAATAAATAATAAAAGGGACAGGGAAATACGGAATGTGAGTGCTTTGGCAGTTCGCTCACCTTTTCCCTGGTCTTTATAAAGAAAAGTTAAGGCACTAAACAGGCTGCCGATGATCAAGATGAGCATCAAGATGATCACAGTTTTGATAAGCATAGGAATCCTCCAGTTTTGTTACGTGGAATTATGCGACCAGGTGCTGAATTATGCAAATAAGTGACTATCGTTTTCGTCCGAAATTAATCCCGACGATTGCGACCCTGATAGTACTTCCGATCTTGATTAATCTGGGAATGTGGCAAGCAGGGAAGGCAGAAAAAAAACAAGCATTGCAAACAATGTATGACCAGCGTGGAAAAGGCCCGGTTATTCAAATAGGCTCGCAACCTTTGGATCCTGACACGATACGCTTCAGCAAGGTTATAGCTCGGGGAAATTACGAACCAGCTTATCAGATCTTACTGGATAACCAGATTTATCAGGGTAGAGCAGGGTATCAAGTGATAACGCCATTGCGTATCGAAGGCAGTGGCATGCATGTTCTGGTGTATCGGGGTTGGGTGCCAACAGGGAATGACAGGCGAGATCTGCCCCAGATCAAAACGCCGCAGGGTATTGTTGAAGTTACAGGCTATGCGCATATCCCTTCCAATAAGTTTTTTGAATTGGAGCAACCAGAAAATTCGATCACTGGATGGCAAAATGTTTGGCAAAATCTGGATATGGGGCGATACGAAAAAGCGGTATCGTTTGCTGTGCAACCAATAGCAATTTTGATGGAAACATCCAAACCTGAAAGTAGCTATGTGCAAGACTGGCCAAGACCAGATGCTCGTATAGGTGTGAATCGTGGCTATGCTATACAGTGGTATGCCATGTCAGTCGCATTGGTTGTTATTTATCTGGTGACGAATATCAAAAAATTGTCACAAGAGGAAAAAAATGAATCAGCAAACTAACAGTGTTAATGTGAAATCAAACAGACGTACCCTGATATTCGTGATGGCAATATTTGCCTTGCCGGTAATGGCATCCATGTTGCTTTACCTGACGGGGTGGAAGCCTTCTGCCACAGTCAATTATGGGCAGTTGATTCAGCCGGCACGCCAGATTGGAAATGAAACACTGACAACTCTGGATGGAGAATCTGTTCAGTTAAAAGCATTACATGGAAAATGGACGATGATGTATTTTGGCTCCTCGTCGTGCTCTGAAGCATGCATGAAAAATTTGTATTACATGCGCCAGGTGCATGCAGCACAAGGCAAAGAAGTGGACCGGTTACAACGCGTGTTCATTGTTACAGATACCCAGGCGGCAACAACGCTAAAAGGCAAGCTGGTTGAATACCCGGACATGTTGGTATGGAAAGCAGAAAATACCGTTATGGCAGACCTGGCAAAGCGATTTGGCGTCAAATATGAGCAATTAGCAGAGAATCATGGTATCTATTTAGTGGATCCTCAAGGCAATCTGATGATGCACTACGCACCTGGTTCTGACCCTGCAGGCATGCGCAAGGATATGGTGCGTTTGTTGAAATACTCATAGCACTGCGGGTTTAATTGATTTATCGAAACGGTAAAATTTTAATACGGTAATATAAGGGGAAGAACATGAATATGAGCGCTACATTGGTTCTGCAACAAACTGCTTGCAGCTGCCGAAGCTTTTATTTGCTGTGCAAGCCCAGAGTCACTTCCCTGATTGTTTTTACAGCTGTGATAGGCATGTTTCTGGCGTCGCCTGGCATGGTGTCGTTACCTTTATTGCTGGCGGCAACGCTGGGTATTGCCATGGTGTCCGGTGCAGCTGCAGCATTTAATTGTCTGATTGAGCAAAAGATTGATGCGCGAATGGCGCGTACCCGTGCCCGCCCATTACCAACCGGTCAAGTGACATCCTCTCAGACCGTATTATTTGCTTCCATTCTGGGGCTAATGGGGTTGAGCATGCTGTACCTGTTCGTCAATCCCTTGACCATGTGGTTAACACTGGCGACTTTTTTCGGCTATGCAGTGATTTATACAATCTTTTTGAAGCCTTCAACACCACTGAATATTGTAATTGGGGGCGCGTCGGGCGCTATGCCCCCGATATTGGGGTGGGCTGCCGTCACAAACGCCGTTCCTGCTGAATCACTTCTGCTCTTCCTGATCATCTTCGCCTGGACTCCTCCGCATTTTTGGGCACTGGCTCTGTATCGCAGAAAAGAGTACGCAAAATCTGGCCTGCCTATGCTGCCTGTAACGCATGGAGAGGAATTTACTCGGCTACATATCCTGCTTTACACCATTATTCTAGTGGCAGTGACGTTGATGCCGTTCAGTGTAGGTATGAGCGGTACGCTCTATCTGATTGGAGCCGCAGCGCTGGATGCAGGGTTTCTTTATTATGCAGTCAAACTTTATCGCGAATACAGCGATCAACTGGCGCAAAAAACATTTCGATTCTCGATCATTTATCTGACGGCTTTGTTTGCAGTGCTGCTGGCAGATCATTTTCTTCAGATGACATAATCTTGACCATGTATAAAAAGTTGGTATTTTTTACAGCTTTGCTTGCGCTTTGTGTTGTGGTGCTGGGTGCTTACGTCAGGCTGTCGGATGCAGGATTAGGCTGTCCGGACTGGCCTGGTTGCTATGGCAAGATTTCACCCCATCATGCAGCAGAAGACATCGCGCAAGCACAAGAAATTCAACCAGGTGGTCCGGTTTCCACGCATAAAGCCTGGAAAGAAATGGTACATCGATACTTTGCGGGTACGTTAGGATTGCTGATTGGCTTAATTGCATTGCTGGCCTGGCTGAAACGCAAAGAACTGGATCAGTCTCCAATTCTGCCTACACTGTTGGTGGGATTGGTCGTGTTTCAGGCGCTACTGGGAATGTGGACTGTAACGGAAAGGCTCAAACCTTTTATTGTAACCAGCCACCTCCTGGGTGGGTTGGCTACGTTAGCATTGCTAGTATGGCTGGCACTGAAGCAGCAGGGAGTTAACCGTTATGCAAAGCAGAATAAAGTATACAAGCTGAAAATTTGGGGGTTGATTGGTCTTTTGCTGGTATCTTTGCAAATTATTTTGGGTGGGTGGGTAAGCACCAATTATGCAGCTCTAGCCTGTTCAGGATTTCCTCAATGCAATGGACTTTGGTGGCCGAACATGGATTATTCCCATGCATTCCGGGTTGTCAGGGAACTCGGGATGACAGTAGACGGAGACTTTCTTTCGCGTGAAGGTCTGGTAGCGATTCACTGGACTCACCGGCTGGGTGCGTATGTTGTATTTTTATATCTGGTCTGGCTTGGATTGAAGTTGTTAAAAATGCCTTCTATGCGGGGTATCGCACAGGTAATGCTGCTGCTATTGTTTGTACAGGTTGGCTTGGGAATTTCCAATGTATTAATGAGCTTACCCTTGCCGGTCGCAGTAAGTCATAATTTGGGCGCGGCACTATTGTTGATAGTCATGGTTAATTTGAATTTTCGCTTAAATAAAGCAACTTAATCTGATTTTAATAATAAGAACTTCCTTTCAAACGCCAATTTTATTCTCAGAAAACCAGGCTATATAGAAACTTTAATTACGATATTCAGACCAAAAAGTTATATAATCGGGTAAAAATCAAATTCAATATTTGGGGTTTTTACCATGATTCTGTCACGCACAAGCCAGTACGCCGTTCAGGCGTTGATCTATATCGCAACCCAACCAAAGAACGAACCAGTCCTGAACCGTGATATCGCGGATCATCTTCATGTCCCTCCCGCTTACCTTGCAAAAATCATGCAAAGTCTTTGTAAAGGCAATCTGTTGTATTCGTTCCGTGGGCGATTAGGTGGGTTTTGCTTGAGAGAAGAAATGGAAAAAACCGATCTCATGCATATATTAACCTTGACTGAAGGAATCGGATTTACTCAGGATTGCTTATTAGGACTGAAGGTTTGCAAAGATGAAACAGCATGTCCCATGCACTTCAAATGGAAACCGATCAAGGAAAAAATAGTTGCCCTGTTAAAAGAGCAAACCCTGGAAAAACTTGCTAAAGCGGTACTGACTGGCAAATACAGGTTAGCAGATTTACCCGGCGCTGCAATCAGCCAGGAATGATCTATTATGAAAGTTTAAACTGCTGTGTTTAAAAAGGAGAAATGCTTGACGCGGAGCAACATCCCATTGCGTAACTGGTTGATCGGGTTGTTAACAGTCGTTCTGTTAACGGCATGTGGAGGAAAGCAGACTGCGGAATTCAAATCTACGGATATCACAGGAGCCGATTTTGGTCAGGATTTTCATCTAACCGATCATAACGGCAAACCACGAAAGCTCGCTGATTTTCGCGGCAAAGTTGTGATGATGTTTTTTGGCTATACTCACTGCCCGGATGTTTGTCCTACAACGTTGACAGAAATGGCTTTGCTGATTAAACAACTTGGAAAGGCTGGCGAGAAGGTGCAAGTGCTTTTTGTGACAGTAGACCCAGCGCGTGATACCCCGGAATTGCTGGCGCAGTATATGCCCGCATTTAATCCCGGATTTTTAGGTTTGTACGGTGATGAAGCGGCTACTGCAAAAGTAGCCAAAGATTTTCATATTTTTTATCAAAAGCAGCCGAGTGCTGATGGTAAACGATACACGATAGACCATTCTGCGGGCACGTATGTTTTTGATAAAAACGGACGCTTACGTCTTTTTATGCGCTATGGACAAAATTTGGATGATATAGAACATGATGTAAAAATTCTTTTATCTTCTTGAATTATAAATGATATTGGCTATTAGAATATTCTGATAGTTGAAAAAACAGATTGCGGGAGACCCTGCACTCAGTATATTATCCCGGGTTGACTGAATCTGTAACGTCAGTAGGGTAGAGTTTTGGAACTTAGGAGAAAATCATGTCGGCGGTAGGGATGACCAACACCGAGCAATATAACTATGATATTGTGAAGAAATTTGCAATCATGACCCTGGTTTGGGGTGTGATTGGGATGAGTGTGGGTGTGTATATAGCTTCAGAACTGGCGTTTCCATTTCTGAACTTTGATAGCGCATACTTCAGTTTTGGCCGGTTCCGTCCGGTGCATACCAGTGCTGTGATTTTTGGTTTTGGCGGTAGCGCGTTGTTTGCTACTTCCTACTACGTCGTTCAGCGCACCTGTCAGACTCGCTTATTCAGCGATGGCTTGGCAAGTTTCACTTTCTGGGGTTGGCAGGCAATTATTGCCTTGGCTGGTATCAGTTATGTGATGGGTTACTCTCAAGGGCGTGAATACGCTGAGATGGAGTGGCCAATTGATTTGCTGATCGAAGTGGTTTGGGTAGCGTATCTGGTTCTGTTTGTTGGTACCATCATGCGCCGCAAGCAACCACATATCTATGTAGCCAACTGGTTCTACCTTGCCTTTATTCTGGCAACCGCGCTGCTGCATACATTTAACAACCTTGCCGTGCCAGTTGGACTTTTCAGCATGAAGTCCTATAGCCTGTTCTCAGGCGTGCAGGATGCCATGACCCAATGGTGGTATGGACATAATGCAGTAGGTTTCTTTCTGACTGCAGCGTTCCTGGGAATGATGTACTACTTTGTGCCAAAGCAGGCTGGACGTCCGATATATTCCTATCGTCTGTCGATTGTTCACTTTTGGGCTCTAGGCTTTCTTTATATGTGGGTTGGTGCTCATCACTTGCACTGGACTGCATTGCCTGACTGGACCTCAACGCTGGCTGCAACATTCTCAGTGATGCTGCTGTTGCCTTCATGGGGCGGCATGATCAACGGTATCATGACATTATCTGGTGCCTGGGATAAGCTGCGTACCGATCCAATCATGCGCTTCCTGATCGTGGCATTGTCCTTCTACGGTATGTCCACTTTCGAAGGCCCGATGATGGCACTGAAAGATGTAAATGCACTGTCACACTACACTGACTGGACTGTTGGTCACGTTCATTCTGGTGCGCTGGGCTGGGTTGCCATGATTACATTCGGCTCCATGTATCACATGATCCCTAAATTGTGGGATACCAAGATGTATAGCATCAAGTTGATTTCCATCCATTTCTGGCTGGCTACAATCGGCGTGTTGCTTTATATCACCGCAATGTGGATTTCCGGGATCATGCAGGGTTTGATGTGGCGCGCGTTCGACGACTTTGGCAATCTGCAATATTCTTTTGCTGAGTCCGTTGCCGCAATGCACCCATTCTATGCAATGCGTGCTCTAGGTGGTGCGTTCTTCCTGACAGGTATGGTATTAATGGCATTTAATTGCTACATGACCATACGCCAAGGAAAGCGTGAAACCGAAGCACTTGAGGCAAAGCTGGCTGCTAAAATGGCAAAAGCTGGCGCTTAAGTAATTATCAAGTTACCCAGCCGATAGGGTTGGGTAACTGTTTGAAGGTTAGTGCAGAACGTAACGGATGATTGAAACGAAATAATTCAATGTTTCGTATTCAAGCTTCTGACAAGTGATGTGAGAGGACATATGTTTAACTTTAAACACGAATGGATTGAAACAAATATTGGACTGATGCTGGTGTTAACCATGCTTGCAATCAGTATTGGTGGTTTAGTGGAAATAGCGCCGCTATTCTTTATTAAAAGCACTGTTGAAAAAGTGGAAGGCGTACGGCCCTACACCGCTTTGGAAAGTCGCGGTCGTGACATTTTTGTACGTGAAGGGTGTTACCTTTGCCATTCGCAAATGATTCGTCCATTCCGTGACGAGGCATTGCGCTATGGTCATTACTCTTTGGCGGCTGAGTCAAAATATGACCATCCTTTCCAATGGGGTTCCAAGCGTACAGGTCCTGATCTGGCTCGTGTAGGTAAAAAATACTCTAATGAATGGCATGTGGCGCATTTGCTTGATCCAAAATCAATGGTACCTGAATCAGTGATGCCGCGTTACCCATGGCTACTTGCAACACCACTGGATACTTCAGACGTGTCCGAGCGTTTGATGGCTTTACGTGCAGTAGGTGTACCGTATTCCGCTAATCAAGCAGAAATGGATAACAACGTGAAGGAATTCGGCCCTGAAGTTGCCAAGCAGTTGCATATCCCTGATGCTCAGAAGAATCTGATTGCTCAGGCTCAGGAAGGTAACTATGACGGTGATCGCAGTAATGTGACCGAAATGGATGCTTTGGTTGCGTATTTGCAGGTATTGGGAACGATGGTTGATTTCAGCAAGTACGATAACGATCACTTCGTACAATATCGTTAAGGACGACAGTACTATGGGATGGATCGAATGGTTTGCGCACCCGGAAAACACCAAACCGGTTGCGTTATTAATATTATTTACCACGTTTGTATTGATCGTATTCTACGTATACGGGAGCAAATCGCGGGGGAATCGTCTGGAATCCTATAAAAATATGCCATTCCAAGATGAAGAAGAATCAGAAGTTAAGGAAGCCAAAAAATGAGTCAGGAAAAGTTGCAATCACAAACTGTGCAAACAACCGGCCACGCATGGGACGGTGACCTGCAGGAATATAATAACCCATTGCCAAACTGGTGGGTTTGGACGTTCTATGCAACCATTTTAGTATCAATTATTTACTGGTTGACCTACCCTGCTTGGCCTGTTGGAAAGGGATTCACAACCGGATTTGGCACAATCAGCTACGTCAATGACAAAGGGGTTGAGAAAACCACCCATTGGAATACACGTGCCTTGTTGCTGAAAGAAATGAACGAAGCGGAACTGAAGCAAAAGCCATTTGTTGATAAGATTATGGCTGCACCTTTCGATAAAATTGCAAAGGACCCCGAGCTGAACAACTTTGTGGTTTCCTCAGGTAAAGTGCTTTTTGCAGACAACTGTGCTGCTTGCCATCAAAGCGGTGGACAAGGGAAAGTGGGCTTCTTTCCCAATCTGGCTGATGATGATTGGCTGTATGGTGGGACTTTTGACAAAATTCAGGAAACCATTACGAATGGTCGTCACGGTTACATGCCCGCATTTAACGAAGTGCTGAACGGTGAGCAGATTGATAACCTGGCTAATTACGTATTGAGTCTCTCCGGTGAGAAAACAGATGCTGCTAAAGTGAAGGCAGGGGATACCCTGTTTCATAGCCAAACAGCTGCATGTTTCTACTGTCATGGTGATGATGCAAAAGGTCGTCAGATAATCGGTTCAGCCAATCTGACAGATAAAATCTGGCTGTGGGCGAATGTGCCAGCAGCAGAGACTGCTGAACTTAAATTAGATGCCGTTAAAAAAGTAATTGGTGAAGGTCTGAATAAAGGTGTGATGCCAGTATGGAAAGAACGCCTCAAGCCGGAACAAATCAAGATTTTAACCGTCTATGTACATGAGTTGGGCGGCGGTAAATAATGATACGTTCTCTCCACAATATGTGTGAGAGAGCTGGATAAAAGGTGAATACGTTTATCCAATAAATCATCTAAGACCTCGCCTGAAAGGGCGAGGTCTTTTGCTTCTGAGGTGTTTAAACTCGAAGCGGCAAGTTTTCTGGAGTACATGGTGCAAGCAGGTAGTGAAGAACAACGGTCGTTGTATCAAAAGCATATCCCAATCATTCCCCGATCAGTCAAAGGTAAATTCAGGAGTTTTAAATGGGGGGTGCTGGCATTTGCCTATGCCATCTATTTTGGCTTGCCTTGGTTGCCGTGGGCCAGACACGATGGTCCAAGTCAGGCGGTATTATTTGATATGGTCGGGCGCCGTTTCTTCTTATTCGATCTGGTGGTTTATCCACAAGACGTTTTCTGGCTGGCCTTGTTGCTGTTTTTAGCTGCAGTGCTACTGTTTTTTGTAACAGGATTGGTTGGCCGGGCTTTTTGTGGTTACTTCTGCTTTCAAACATTGTGGACAGAAGCTTTCATATTGGTTGAGCGCCTTGTGCAAGGTGAAAGGCCCGCGCGAATTCGGTTGTACAAACAGCCCTGGAATGCAGAAAAAGTCGGTAAATTTGCGCTAACGCATAGCGTATGGTTGCTGTTGTCTTTCTGGACGGCACTCACTTTCATACTGTATTACGGCTATGCACCTGCTTTGACTGTTGATTTTTTTACGGGAAATGCAGCGCAAGTAGCCTATTTTACCGTCATGATTTTAACTGCAACTACTTACGTCGCGGCCGGGTTGGCGCGTGAGCAAGTTTGCATGTATATGTGTCCTTATGCGCGCTTCCAGAGTGTCATGTATGACCCTGAAACGCTGGCGGTAGCTTATGACAAAAAACGAGGTGAAGGCACACTGGGCCGCATCATAGCCAGAAGTAGCATGAAATCTCGTGAAGATCGTCTGGCAAAAGGATACGGCGATTGCATTGATTGTGGTTTATGTGTGCAAGTTTGCCCAGTTGGAATTGATATCCGGGAAGGGATGCAATTTCCCTGTATTTCATGCGGGCTTTGCATTGATGCTTGCAACGGCATAATGGACTCTATGGGATACCCTAGAGGTCTGATTCGCTATGATTCAGAAGCTAATATGGAATCTCCCGCACCAGTTAAACCTAAATTACACTGGAAGCGGCTAAAAATCATCGGTAATGGGGCAGCCGTGTTGTTAATGGCAACTTATTTGTTGTATAGCATAGGTCATCGAACAAACTACGAAGAAACGGTTCAGCAAATTCGTCAGCCATTATTTGTCGTATTGTCAGACGGCCAGATTCGTAATCGTTACCAAATCAGAGTTACCAATAAATCCAGTACCGACGAGATATACCATATCGGTGTAAGTGGTATACCTGAAACTGCGCTCGATCTGGGTGAGATTGGCGAATTGAATGTACATGCGGGTAAAAGCTTGATGGTGCAAGCAAGCGTGAAACTTGAACCTGCCATGGCAAACAAGGTCCAACATTTTGCTTTTATCATTACACCAAAAAGTAAACCCGAAACCGCAACTAAGCGCATGACGCAATTTTATTCAAAGCATACTGAACAATGACATTACTTGAAACGCTATTTGGCGGGCTGATTTTAGTAGCCTTGCTGTATTTTGCACTGAAATTATTTGGTGTCTCCAATTACTGGCGAGGGGTCGTGAGTGGCGTCTTCCCGATAATGGCTTATATCGGATATAGCATGGTGCAGTGGCCCGGTGGAGAAGTTGTATCTATGCATGTTGCGGTTTATACAGCAACGGCAACTGTCCTGACTTTATTGGGCAGCAGAAAATCCAAGGATAATCAGCCTCTGCACTGGATACCCAAACTGATCACGGCTTTCTTTGTTATTTTGTTTATCATCATGGCAAATCTGATGTATATCGCCAGCAGAGGCGTGTCGCCCAGCATCGCAAAATGGCTGTTGCCTCCTGCAAAACATGCTGGAGCAGGATCAAATACCGCTTTTCCTGGCGTAGTAGCGCATGAAGGCGACGCCGCAGCTGCTGTAAACCAGCATTTGAAACAGTTGGAACGGCAACGCAAATTGGGCTGGCAGGTGGAATTGGTCGGGCTTGAGCAACTCAAACAGAACCAGGACCATACAATCGTTGTGCGATTAAAAGATAAGCAGCAGGCGCCGGTAGAAGCTGCAACGGTCAGTTTAAGCCTGTTGCGTCCCGCTACTGCGCTAGAAGACCAAAAGAGTATTGCCATGCCTGCAATCGGTGGCGGTGTGTATCAGGCTGTCGTGAAGTTGCAGAACTTTGGCCGGTGGGTGGCGGTGGTGGATGTGAGTAAAGGTGACGATCAATTTCAGGTACAAAAAAACGTCATTGTTTTGAAGTCTGAATGAAATTCACTTGCTACCATTGTGGGCAGCCAGTTCCTGATGATTTGGACCTGACAGTCAAAATAAGTGGCGAGTCACGCAGTATGTGTTGCCACGGATGTCAGGCTGTAGCAAAGACCATTGTTGATAATGGTCTGCAAGACTATTATCTGCACCGGACTTCAATGCCGGTAAGCGGTCAGGATGTTGTGCCTGATGAGCTTAAAAAGCTTTCCTTGTATGATCATCCGGATATCCAGAAAAGCTTTGTCATTGAAAATGATGCCCATATGAAGGAAGCCGTATTAATCCTTGAAGGCATTACGTGTGCAGCTTGTATATGGCTCAATGAACGGCATCTCAAGCAGCTGTCAGGGGTAAAGTCAGCCCAAGTCAATTATGCGACCCATCGAGCACGTATCAGCTGGGACGAAAACGTCATCAAGTTATCCACCATTCTGGCTGAAATACAGTTATTAGGCTACAACGCACATCCCTATAATGCGCAAACTTCAGATGCGCTACGTCAAAAGAAACGCAAGCTGGATTTAAGGCGTATTGCTATTGCCGGATTATCCGCAGCACAAGTCATGATGCTTGCGGTGGCATTGTATGCTGGCGCTGCATTCGGAATGGAAACCAGTACAGTACAACTTATGCGTTATGTCAGCCTGGGGCTTACCCTTCCTGTGGTGTTCTATGCGGCGTTACCCTTTTACCGTAGTGCCTGGTACGCATTGCGATCGCGTAAACTTTCAATGGATGTCCCCGTCAGTATCGCCATAATCAGTGCTTTTATAGGCAGTACCTGGATCACCTTTCATGGGAAAGGTGTGGTGTATTTTGATGCAATAACCATGTTTGCCTTGTTTTTGCTTGCCGCCCGATTTCTGGAGCAAGGTGCCAAAGAAAAATCTGTTGAGGCTGCTGAAAATCTTTTAAAGCTTGCACCGGCCATGACGATCAGAATTAGGGATGGAAAGCAGGAGGTCGTGCCAGTATTGGATCTGGAAATGGGCGATATGATTCTGGCTAAGCCAGGAGAGGCCATTGCTGCAGATGCAGTGGTGGTGGAAGGGGAAAGTAGTGCAGATGAAGCACTGCTGACGGGAGAAAGTCGGTCTGTTCCCAAAAAACCAGGTGATTCTGTCATCGCGGGTAGCATTAATCTAGATGGACCTTTATTTCTGCAAGTGAGTGGTGTGGGGGAGAATACCGTGCTTGCAGGTATCGTCAGAATGCTTGATCGCGCGCAAGCTGAAAAACCGCGAATTGCACAAATGGCAGACAGAGTAGCGGGTTACTTTACTGGAGTTCTGCTGGTATTGACACTGATTGCAGGCGGTATTTGGTTATGGATAGACCCAAGTAAAACATTTGAGGTGGTGCTTGCTGTGCTGGTTGTGACGTGCCCTTGCGCGTTGTCTATTGCTGCACCAGCTGCTATGGCTGCAGCGGGGTCGCATTTGTTGCAAAGAGGAACCCTGCTAACACGGGGGCATGCATTGGAAACGCTCGCACAAGTGAATCATGTGGTTTTCGATAAAACCGGCACACTTACTTATGGTAAGCCAGTCCTGCAAAAGTCCATAGCGCTTGGTAAAGTTGATGCAGAGCTTTGTCTGCGATTAGCTGCCAGTCTGGAGCAGGCATCAGAACATCCACTTGCTGCGAGTTTTTTGAATGCAGTAGATCAAAGTACATTATTTCTCGTTGAAAAAGCACAGAATATTCCTGGAAAAGGCGTGTCGGGCATGATTGATGGCGTAGCTTATACGCTGGGAAATATAACCGTAGTTGAAAACAGATCAATAACTGAGTTGGGACTCCCTGAAGAAGTTCAGGCGGGGGCTACGGTGGTGTGGTTAGCCAGTGAAAATGAAACTTTGGGCGCATTTGTTTTGTCTGATGAGTTAAGGGCTGATGCTATTGAGCTGGTATCGCAGCTAAAGCAGGCGGGAATCCGCGTGTCAATCTTGAGCGGTGATTCTGAGGGTGCCGTAAAATATTTTGCAGATAAATTGGATATCGACACATATAGTTCGAGTATGCGTCCTGAAGATAAACTTGCTGCGCTTCAAGTGATGCAAAAAGCAGGTGATGTAGTCGCCATGATAGGAGATGGCGTGAATGATGCGCCAGTTCTGGCGGGTGCGCAGGTTTCATTTGCAATGGGTGGCGGTACGCAAGTTGCGCATGCAAGTAGCGATATTGTATTGTTATCAGAAAAGCTGGTTGAAATTTGGCACGCCATTGAACTTGGGCGAGAGTCAATAAAAGTTATCCGACAGAATTTCGTCTGGGCAATTGGTTATAACTTTCTTGCACTGCCTTTTGCAGCTGTTGGGTTTGTTCCGCCTTGGCTGGCTTCGTTAGGTATGTCGACCAGTTCTCTTATTGTGGTGTTAAATGCACTTCGATTAAAGTAAGCATTCGATTTTACAGGGCTAATCTGTGGAGTTTGAAGTGCACCTATAAAAAGCAATTAAATTACAATGTTTGAATTTTTACGTTTGCATGTTTGGATTATATGACAGGTATTCTGGTATTTTTATTGAGCCTTACAGCTGTAATGATTATTGCGGCTGGTGTGGGTATCTTTTGGGCCATCAAAAGTGGGCAGTTTGAGGATATGGAAGGTCCGGCACAACGTATTTTAATGGATGATGATGATCCTCTCATACCGCACAATAGGTTGAAGGATAAAGAAGAATAGATTAGAATGAGAATAAGTTTTAATCAGATTTGGAGTAATTGAAATGGCTGCATTTTTTAGAAAAGAAAATCTTCCCATGACCTTGGTTGTTGGTTTGATTGTATTTGCATGGATGAGCTTTTTGAGCGTGATTCTCGCTTGATAGCAGGAATTCAGGAATAAAAAAACCGCACATTGTGCGGTTTTTTTATTCCTGGTCAAACATTACGCAGTAGCACCAGCGCCCATAATGGTTTTCATTTTTTGTAACGCCTTTTGTTCGATCTGACGGATTCGTTCGGCAGAAACAGAAAACTCCGAAGCAAGATCATGCAAAGTAGCACTGTCTTTTTCCATGAGCCAACGTGCTTCGATAATACGCCGCGAACGATCATCCAGACTGTCGAGCGCCAGTTTCATGCCATCACTGCGCATTCTTTCAGACTCTTCAGCTTCTAACTGCTGATCGGGTTCAGCGTGGGGGTCTGCAAGGAAAGCAATCGGTCCATAGTGGTACTCTTCATCATCACCAACCGGTTCTAGTGAGATGTCCTGACCAGATAGTCTGGTTTCCATTTCAGTCACTTCTTCCGGCTTGACTCCTAACTGCTTCGCCATATTCTGAATTTCTTCATGGCTTAAATGACCATGTCCGGTCTTCATGCTACGCAAGTTGAAGAACAATTTGCGCTGGGCTTTTGTTGTCGCAATCTTTACCAGGCGCCAGTTGCGCAAGACAAATTCATGAATTTCAGCACGAATCCAGTGAACAGCAAATGACACCAGACGCACGCCGCGTTCCGGATCAAAGCGTTTTACCGCTTTCATCAAGCCGATATTACCTTCCTGAATCAGGTCAGCCTGTGGCAACCCATACCCTGTATAGCCACGAGCAATGTTAACAACAACACGCAAATGAGAAAGTACCAAAGTATGCGCAGCCTCAACATCGTTGTCTGCTTTCAGACGACGACCAAGATTAAGTTCTTCGTCTGGCGTCAGCATAGGAAGCGAATTCACTGTGTGAATGTAGCTTTCCAGGCTGGGAACGGAATAAGGTGAGGGAAACGCTAAAGCTTGGGTCATGTATTAATTCCTCCTAGGTGTAATTCTAGCACTCGCAGAGTAAGAGTGCCAATATGAGGAGAAAGTTCCTTTATTTCTTCATTGATTTTGCAATAAAGGGGTGTTCATGGTTAATGCAAATGATGGGGTATTTTAAATATTATAATGAGTTTAAGTACTTAATTAATTGGAGTAAGTGGTTGTTGTTTAGAGTGGGTAGATTGGGTTATATGCTGTACGCACTGCTCGTAATTGGAGCAGTGCGGTGTTACATGATTAGCCAACTGCCAAACCTAACGGGTTTAAGGTGAAGCCGGGGAATACTTGGTCAAGCATGGGATTGCCAAGCCTTTTCAGAACAATTTCGCCTAATACTGTTCTAAAGTCTGTTGTTACGGCCAAGTCCCCTTGGTCCAGAGAAGCAGTAGAAAGGCCTGGCCAGCGACCATATACTTTTCCGCCCAGTATATTGCCGCCCATCGCGATCATTGCACTGCCATGGCCATGATCTGTCCCACCCGATGCATTTTCTTTGACGCGCCGCCCAAATTCGGTCATGACGACCACAGTGACCTGTCCCATAAGGTTGCCAAGATCTGTGTTCAGCGCACCGAGGGAATTTGCCAGTGTTGCAACATTGTTTGCAAACATTCCCGTTGCCCCCCCCTCATTTGAGTGGGTATCCCATCCACCCAGATCTATGTTGGCAGCGGCCAAGCCTATGTTAGCCTTGATCATTTGCGCAATATTTGCCATTTGGCGACCAAATGTATTGGTGGGATATACGGCGCCATTAGCAGGCTGATAGGGGGATGCTGTAAGTCCGGATGCAAGGCTGACTGCGCTCAGGGTTTGAGTGCCTGCTGCTGCAAGCATGTCGGTGCCTGAGTACATACTCCGTAATGCGAGTTCTACACTGGTGCCGCCGGCTACTCGAAAGCCTGCAAGGCTATCAAATCCCAAGGGGGGGATTGTGCCGCGAAGTGATTTTTGGGTATGTGAACTGAGTCCAACTGCGGTAAATGTCTCTGCGGTAATGCCCATGCTTTGAAGGTGGCGAGCAATCCATCCGCTTCCCTGGAAGGGGTTGCCTGGCGTTCCGGATTCAATATAGTCTTGCTGGTCAAAATGAGAACGTGAAGGATCCGGCGAACCGGCCGCATCAATGATTGCTAGCGTTTTTTGTTTGAATAGGGTGTGCAGTGAGGTGGCTGCAGGATGGAAACCAAAAAAACCATCCAAATCCAATGCTGTTCCAGCTTGTCCTATGACTGGCGCAGGAATGGCAATGGTTGTACGGTTGGCATAATAGGCTGGATCGCCATAGGGTACGACCAGATTTAATGTATCTGCACCACCCCGCAGGAAGACTGTTATCAAGGTATCGCCTCTGTAGCTGCCAGGTGCGGCAAAGGCAAGTTGGGGCGTTATTCCGTTTGCAGCGGTTGCAGCGGCAAGCCCACTGCCCATTTTTAAAAACTCACGTCTTGAGATTTTATTCATTTTAAAACTCCTGGTATAAGCGGGCTGGATTATTTCACTTGAAACTCTGGACTGGATAACATTGCGCCTATCGTGGCTGGAAGCAGCCGTGTGAGAGTTGCAGCAGGTATAGGCTGGGTTGTGGATTGTCCGCCCGCCAACAGGGTCACAATGGTGTTATGTGATGTTGACGATAGCGGTTTGCCTAATAATCGCTGTTCAAGTTGTGAGGTAATGCCTTCTGCAGTGAGTGTGGAATCAATCAGACCAGACAGGTTCACACTGATCCCTGTTATACCTTTTGTTAATGCTTGCGCGAAGTTCCAGCGATTGAGTAACCCTGATGCGTTTAACCAGGACGCGGCGCTGTCCGGGTAACCTGTTGGTGGCTGCCATGAGAAGGGGAATTGATCCAATCTATCAAGATATTTACCTATAGCCGTCGGCGTGTCTAAACTTGCACCCAGTACTCTCAAAGCTGCAGCCATATAATCAAATGGACGACGTAATTTTTTTCCTTGCGAAGCGCCAAAATCAGCAGACATCGTGATGGCGCGAATGGTTTGCGCGATATTGCCTTGGTTTGCCATGAATACAGCACTTATTTCTGCGATTAAGCTACTGGAAGGATTATCGCTAACCAGTTTTTGGCACAGTTTTTTTGCAATAAACTGTGCTGTTGAGGGATGGTTGGCGAGTATATCCAGTACCATCTCACCTTCCTGTTGTCCGTTTGAGGGGATGGCATATCCGAGTACGTTTTTGGTTCCGTTGTCGTGTATGGTTGCATCAAACATGAACTCCCCGGTGGTCTGGTTAACTGTCCAGCCGGTAAAGCATCGTGCAACTTCTTTGACGTCCGTCTCTGTGTAGCCGCCTTTTACTCCCAGGGTGTGGAGTTCCATGACTTCCCGAGCGTAGTTTTCATTGGGACTTTTGCCACGATTTACGCGATTATCCAGATAATAGAGCATGGCTGGACTATGAGCGCTGTGCCCTAATAAATTACGAAAACGTCCGAGTGCATTGGTTCTGATCCCTTTATCATCAGCAAATTTGAGAGGTAGTACACCTTCCTTGTTAATGTCGACATTAAAATGGTCACTCCAGAACTCGGTCATGATCTCCAACAGTTGACGTTTGCTCATTACTTTGCGCAACAATGTGGCAGATAGAAGTTCATCCGATAATGAACGCTTTTGTGCGCTGATAGTGGTGGAATCGCGAAGTTGTGCATTGGTTTGGCTCAGGGCGGGAATTGTAGCCAGACGTTGATCCAGGGTGCTATCGTCAATTTGGCTGGGGTTAAGTTGCTGGGTTAGCCAGGTACTGAACTGCATTTTGGTAACATTATTCAAATCCCCTGTTGCTGGGCCATAGCTTAAACGTGTTACTGCTAATAGTGCTAAATCCATTTCACTTGCAGGAGAGGTTGGATTTGCTGGTGTACTTCCTGTGCCAGGTTGCGCAGGTGTCGTATTGTTATTTCCTGGCGCACCGTTAGTGGTGGGTGGTGGTGTGGAGCCTGTGGTGCCGCCACTTTCCAGTTTAGGATCTCTTGGGCAGTATTTTTCGGATTTGACGTTGTGGAAATGTTTGGATTTACGTTTGTGGTCGCGTCGCATTTCTCGCTCAAGTGCTTCTTTTTTTGCGCTTTCGTATTTCTCTTTGAAAATGTGTTTTTCTTTTAAATTGTCAATTGCATTTCGTATTGCTTCCATTGTGATCTCCACCTCATTGGTAATATTGGAATCACACATATCAGAGAAAGTCGCAAAGTAAGCGCCTGGCGTGCTTTGCTCATGACATTGCAAAAATATAGGTGATTATTTTTTGCTAAAAAACAAAAATCAGGGCCAACGAAACATGAAGATACGCTGTAAGTCGTAGCGTGAAACTTTGCGTGACTTGTATGTCATTGACAAAAGAACAATAAAAAATGCTTATTAAAAACCAAATTCGTCGGCATAGTCACAAGTTAAAGCAAGAAATATGCCAAGTAAATTGATGTTACAAGTATATATGCATAATTTCAGCGTATGATTGATGAAAAACCTAAATATTTCCAGATAAACTGAAAAAACAGGTCGAAATTGCGACTAATTACGGCGAGATGTGACAAATTTTGTCACATTGTGGGGAATGTTTTGGTGATGGGAATGATTGTATTGCTTTGTTTTGAAAATGGTATAGACAATAAAGTTTATCGCTACAAAAATTCTAAAAAATTCTCGAACAGGGCTAAATTTTTTTGTCTGTGCGGTTTGAAAGGTGAAGGGCGTGGAGGAATAAAACTAAGTAAAGTCTATTGATGTATGACATAAGGATATTCATGGTTGGGCGAGCCAAGATAGCAAGCTAGGGAGAGCAAGACTTCTCCAGTGGTAGTAAGCAGTTCAATGCATGGCTAAACCCGCCAGGGTAAAAAAAGAGTCTAACTCGGTTCGATATGTCGCAGATAACGCCATACTGCAATATAAGCTCCGAACCAACCAAGTAAAGTAGATAAAAGCAAAATAAGCATGCTTTCCCTGGTTGCCAGCATATGTAATTGAAAATCACTGCTATAAAGCTGGGCCAGTTCGGTCACGTTGGTATTTAGTAGTGAAATGCTGATAGAGACGATTGCAAGTGCGGCCACGCCTCCCGCTAAACCTTGCAAAGCACCATGATATAAAAAAGGGCGTCGAATAAATGCATCCGCAGCACCAATCAGTTTGCTTACTTCAATTTCTTCACGCTGAGTCAAAATTTGCAGGCGGATGGTATTGCCGGTAATGGCTATAAGGGCAATCCCTAGCAAAGCCGCTAGAATCAGAATGACTTGTTGTCCGAGGCGCATGAAAGTAAACAAACGTTTTGCCCAGGCTGAATCCATCTGTGTATGGGCAACATTTGGCATTTGACTGAGTTTTTCCTTAAGTTGGGCAAGCGCTTCCGGGGCGGTTACATTAGGGTGAATAATGAAGGCATCTGGTAGCGGGTTGCGATCAAGGCTGGTAATGATTTGCTCCATACCGGTAGTTTGTTTCATTTCCTGCAATGCCTGATCACGAGAAATATATTGATAAGTTTGAATGTCGTGATTTTGCTTCAATTGCGTTTCTATCAGTTTGGCATCCGCACTGGAGGCGTTCAGTGACAAAAATATACTGATTTGTGGCTCGCCCTGGATGTTCGCCACTACTGTACTCATATTCTGAAGCAAGGCAAACAAGCCAGCCGGCAGACTTAAAGTAATACCAATAACAGATATCGTCAGTAAACTTGAAAATGGCGTCCGTAAGAGGCGTCGAAAGACGAGTAAAAAGTTGTACCAGTGATTGGCTAGCCAGTTGCTCATGATATTAGCTCGCCTTGTTGCAAATGAATCACTCTTCCGCCAATACGTTCAACGGTGTGTTCATCATGAGTGGAGATGAGCATAGTCACGCCCACCTGGTTAAAGGACTGGAACATGTCCATGATGTCATGCGCGTAAGCACTGTCGAGGTTCCCGGTAGGTTCGTCGGCTAGTAAAATGGCAGGACGATTCACAATTGCCCGAGCGATGCATAATCGCTGCTGTTCACCGCCAGAAAGCGTGATGGGTAGCATTTTTTCTTTGCCGAGCAGGCCAACTTTGTCAAGTGCCGCGCGCACCCGTTTAGCCGATTCAGAACGGTCAAAACCGCTTATTTGAAGGGGTAAAAGGACGTTTTCAAAAACGCTACGGTCATAGAGTAATTTATGATCCTGAAAAATCAGGCCGAGATTGCGACGCAGAAACGGAACGGCTGCCTTGCGCATTTTTCCGATGTTTTGCCCGCTGACTACAACACTGCCACTTGTGGGTAATTCGATAGCTGCAACCAGTTTCAATAATGTACTTTTTCCTGCACCGGAATGGCCCGTAAGAAACACCATCTCTCCTTTTTCAACGGAGAAGGAAACAGATTTTAAAGCTTCGTGACCACAGGGAAAACGTTTACTTACCTGACTAAATTCGATCATTCAAACAACGCCTCAACAAATTCCCTGGCTACAAACGGGCGCAAGTCATCCATGGTTTCTCCTACGCCGATAAAGCGGATGGGGATGGGGCGAACCTTGGCAATAGCAGAGATGACACCACCTTTGGCTGTGCCATCAAGTTTAGTAAGTACCAGTCCAGTGACGCCAATGGCGTCATCGAAAGATTTAACCTGAGCAATGGCATTTTGTCCCGTGTTTGCATCCAGAACCAGAATGATTTCATGGGGAGCAGTCGGGTCTGCTTTTGCGATGACTCGTTTGACTTTTTTGAGTTCTTCCATCAGGTGTAATTGTGTGGGCAGGCGGCCTGCGGTATCTGCCAGCACGATGTCAATACCGCGAGCCTTTGCCGCATTAATGGCATCGAAAATTACCGCAGCCGAATCACCGCTTTCCTGTGTAATCACGGTTACATTGTTGCGCTCTCCCCACACAACAAGCTGTTCACGTGCTGCCGCGCGGAAAGTATCGCCGGCAGCAAGTAAAACAGATTTGCCCTGGGACTGAAAATATTTAGCCAGTTTGCCAATCGTAGTAGTTTTGCCCGCACCATTGACGCCAACCATCATAATGATGAAGGGTTTGTTTTGTTCGGTATGCAGTGGCTGTTCAAGGGGTAGTAGCAAATCGTGCATGGCTTGCTGCAATGCGCCTTGCAATTGCTGTGAGTCTGTCAGTTTTTCGCGCTTAACCCGCTTGCGCAAATCATCCAGCAGAAAAGTGGTGGCATCTATGCCAACATCTGCTGACAGTAAAATTGTCTCAAGTTCCTCATACAGCTCTTCGTCAATTTTGACGTTTCTGGTAAAAACGGAAGTGAGTTGTTTGCCTAAATGTTCCCGTGTACGGGTTAAACCCTGTTTCAGTCTGGCAGCCCAGCTTAGAGACTTTGCTGGAAGTGGCTCCGCTTCAGAAGTCGCTTCTGCTACAGTGAGAAGCGGTTCTGCTTCGACATGATCCGCTGCTTCAGGGGTGAATTCAACCTCAGGCTCGGCAATGGGCGCTTCTTCGACGGGTGGTTCGGCGGGGATTTTATCTTTTGCTTTTGATTTAAAGAAACTAAACATGAAGTCTGATTGTCAGAAGGTGAGAAAAAAGAAACTAACAAGCAATTGTAGTTTTCTGTTTTAATCACAGGTTGTAAAACGAATATACCAATTTTATGCTTTTTGATGGATGTTAGGCTACCCATAATGACACGAATTTCTCGAATTACCGGTTTTTCTCTTTTGCTGACTGTCTTGGTGCAACCTTTGGCAACGTTGGCAAACCCTTATGAACACACGTTAAAGAATGGTTTAAAGGTGATTGTCAAAGAAGATCATCGTGCGCCAGTGGTGGTTTCCCAGGTTTGGTATCGGGCTGGCAGTATTGATGAGTTCAACGGCACTACAGGTGTGGCTCATGTGCTGGAGCATATGATGTTTAAGGGTACGCCAAGCGTTCCTACAGGCGAATTTTCAAAACTGATTGCTGCAGCGGGAGGGCGCGATAATGCTTTTACCAGCCGCGATCACACTGCGTATTTCCAGCAGTTGCAAAAATCCAAACTGGAATTGTCATTCAAGCTGGAAGCGGATCGCATGCAGAATCTGCAACTGACTGATAAGGAGTTTGGCAAAGAAATTAAAGTGGTGATGGAAGAGCGCCGCTGGAGAACCGATGACAAACCGCAGGCACTGGTTTATGAGGATTTGAATGCTACCGCGTACCAGGCGCATCCTTATCGTCGCCCCATTATCGGCTGGATGAATGATCTGGAAAACATGACAGGGCAGGATGCCCGTGATTGGTATCATCGCTGGTATGCCCCCAATAATGCTGTATTGGTCGTGGTGGGCGATGTGCAGCCTCAGGCTGTATTCAAGCTGGCAGAAAAATATTTTGGCACTGCCAAAGCCAGGCCGCTACCTGTACGCAAGCCACAGCTAGAGCCAGAGCAGTTGGGCATACGACGTGTTAACGTCAAAGCACCTGCAAAATTACCCTACATAATGATGGGCTACCATGCGCCAGTGTTACACAACCCTGAAAAAGACTGGGAGCCATATGCGCTGGAAATGCTAGCAGGCGTGTTAGATGGCAACGAATCTGCCCGCTTGAACAAGTCTTTGGTAAGAGACGCACGCATCGCCAGCTCGGTTGGTGCGGGTTATGATTCAGTCGCACGCGGGCCTGGCATGTTTGCGCTGGATGGCACACCAAGCGAGGGCAAGAAAATTGAAGACCTTGAGCTTGCGCTACGCGAACAGATTGAGAAAATTAAAAAAGAAGGCGTGACAGAGGACGAATTGCAGCGGGTTAAGGCGCAGGTGATTGCGGGGCAGGTATATCAGCGCGATTCCATGTTTTACCAAGCCATGTTGATTGGTGAGTATGAGATTGCAGGAGTCTCGTATAAGTCACTAGACACACGTCTTGCCAAATTAAAGGCAGTGACACCTGCGCAGGTACAGGAAGTGGCGCGTATGTATCTGGTTGATGACAGTTTGACTGTTGCAACGCTTGATCCTCAGCCATTGGAAGGCAAGAAACCCATGGCGCCGCCAAAAGGATTGCCTCATGAATAATGGCATCGCAAATATTTCGGTGAGGGTCAAAGGATATAACATGGCACAAACAAGTTTGAGTACTACCATAAAAGCAGACAAAAATGCCAAGTCGAAAACATTCGGCATGGTGGTTCGCCGAGTTAGCAGCCTGGCAATTGCTGTTACCTGCGGGGTTGTTTCGGTAATGATGGCATCTGCGGCGCAGGCCACTTTGCCAATTCAACATTGGCAAACCGAGAAAGGGGCAAAAGTTTACTTTGTAGAAAACCATGATTTGCCGCTACTGGATATTAATGTGGATTTTGTTGCTGGTAGCAGTCGCGATGATCCTGCAAAATCAGGCGCAGCAAGTCTGGTTCTGCATATGCTGGATTTGGGTGCGGCGGGACTCTCTGACGATGAAATATCCCGTTCCATAGCAGATGTGGGTGCAGAACTGGGTGGCCATTTTGACAGGGATAGAGCCGGTGTTTCATTGCGGACTTTAAGTGCAGAGCGGGAGCGCAAGCAGTCACTGGGTATTTTAGCCAAAGTGTTACAGCAGCCGGATTTTCCTCAGCCAGTATTGGAGCGCGAAAAGGCACGCATAATTGCAGCACTGAAAGAAGCGGAAACCCAGCCTGCCAGCATTGGTGATAAAGCATTTTATGCTGCGCTGTATGGAAATCATCCCTATGCACTTCAACCTTCAGGCGAAGTGGCTACAGTGAGTTTGCTCACCCGTGATGATCTGACGACATTTTATCGTGCCAACTATACGGCTGGCAGTGCTGTGATAGCATTAATGGGGGACATTAGTCGCGCAGAGGCTGAAGCTATTGCGCGCCAAGTGAGTGATTCCTTGCCACCATCCATAACGGCTAAAGTGTTACCTGATGTGCCTGCTTTGACTGCGGAAGTGGACAAATATATCCCTCATCCTGCTTCGCAAAGTCATATCCTGATGGGGGAGCCCGGCGTGCGTCGGGGAGACCCTGACTACTTCCCGTTGTTAGTGGGAAATTATGTGTTGGGCGGAGGGGGATTTGACTCAAGGCTGACCAATGAAGTCAGGGAAAAGCGAGGACTTGCTTACAGTGCATACAGTTATTTTATGCCTATGAGTCAGGAAGGGCCTTTCCAGATTGGGTTGCAGACCAAAAAAGAGCAAACCGATGAGGCGATAAAAATTGTGCGTAGCGTGCTGAAAGATTTCATTGCCAAAGGCCCTACGGCAGCAGAACTTAAACAGGCTAAAAACAATTTGATGGGCGGATTTCCACTGCGTATCGACAGCAATAAAAAGATACTTGAATATCTGACCGTGATTGGCTTTTATGGATTACCTTTGACATACCTGGATGACTTCGTCGGGAATGTTGAAAAAGTATCGCTGGTAAATATCAAACAGGCTTTTGCGCGTCATGTACACCCCGATCGTATGGTATTGGTTGTGGTAGGTGGGGGTAAGCAGGCGGACAAAGTGGAACAGCCGGTAAAATAGTGAAAGTCAAAACTGGAACATTAAATCGAGTCAGGATAATTGGCGGGGATTGGCGCAGTCGCACGCTCAATTTTCCAAATCAGGCAGGGTTGAGACCCACCCCTGACCGGGTGAGGGAAACACTTTTCAACTGGCTGGGCCAGACGTTATATGGAAAAACCTGTCTGGATTTGTTTGCTGGCAGTGGTGCACTGGGATTTGAAGCCCTTTCACGTGGCGCAAAACAGCTGGTGATGGTGGAACAAAATCGTCCGGTTCTGGATGCGTTGAAAAAAAATTCCGAAATGCTAAAAGCGCAGAACGTGGAAATGAATCACGCAGATGGGGTACAATTTATTTCCCGAGAAACACGTCAATACGATGTGATATTTCTCGACCCCCCTTTCCGTCAGGAATACCTGCCTAAACTTTTGCCACTACTGCCAGAGCGATTGACGCCAGAAGGCGTGGTGTACGTAGAAAGCGAAGGTGCAATTGATCCCGGCGAAGGGTGGGAGGTCTGGCGTTGCAGTCGCGCTGGGCAGGTCCATTTTCATTTATTGAAGCGAACTCATGCTTAAAGTTGTCTATCCAGGTACATTTGACCCTATAACCCGTGGTCACGAAGATTTGATTCGTCGTGCAGCCTTGTTGTTCGACGAAGTGGTGGTGTCCGTCGCAGACAACAGAAATAAACGCTCATATTTTACGCTGGAAGAGCGCGTGGAAATGGCACAGCAGGTGCTGAAACCCTACTCAAACGTAAAAGTGACGGGGTTTACAGGGCTATTAATGGATTTTGTGCGCGAACAGCAGGCCGGTATAGTGCTGCGTGGTTTACGTGCTGTTTCAGATTTTGAATATGAATTTCAATTGGCGGGAATGAACCGGAATCTGAATCCGGATGTCGAAACCTTGTTTTTGACGCCTGCGGAACAATATATGTTTATCTCAGCCAGTATGGTGAGGGAAATTGCATTGTTAGGAGGGGATGTGAGCCAGTTTGTGCATCCTTCGATACAGTCCAGGTTCAATGAAAAACTGCAGGCAAGTAATTCTTGAGCAACCTACCCATCTGGGGGCTACGAAAGAATTGAATTGGCAGTTATAATATACTTGATTAAATTAGTAGAGAATTAGCTATGTCGTTAATGATTACCGATGAGTGCATCAATTGTGATGTGTGTGAACCTGAGTGCCCCAATGGTGCAATTTCTCAAGGTGATGAAATTTATGTAATTGATCATAATCTGTGCACGGAATGTGTGGGGCATTATGATGTGCCGCAGTGCATTGAAGTTTGTCCGGTTGATTGTATTCTGACAGGAATAGAAGAAACGAAAGATCAGTTGCAGGAAAAATATGAACTGATTACAGGCCAGGCCGGCTAGTTAGAACAGATATAAAAATGCCCTACCTGTGAATCCAGAGTAGGGCATCAAGTTTGCCTTCGCAGGCAATGCAGGAAAGCTAGTGGTAACTTTGTTCTAACCTTCCCTTCTTTTTATCCGGCAGAAGCCATCAACTCTTCATTTTGTGCGTTAGCCAGCATATTTTCAACCTGCCGATGCAGAATTTTCAGGTCGGTGAGTTGGGTGTTCACACTTCCGTTCATGTGCTCAAGTTCGCTGATACGATCTTCCAGTGTGTCAGTCGCTTTATGAATGCGCTTGATACTTTCCAGGCGACGACGCAGTTGGAGTTGGTGTTCGCGTACTTGTGTTTCCATAGGAGACATAACGGCTTTTAGCCAGTTTTCCACATCCCGGTTAGCTACTTCATAAACATGTACCACGCGGCTTGCCATGGTTTCAAAAAACTTGGAAGTCAGTGAGTATTGTTCGTTGGTGAGCATGGCCATGGTGCTGAAGTGCTCATTATAGGTTTTTTCCAGGCGCCCGATTTCCTTGACGTATTTCATGGTGGAAAAAGGTGCCGGGGTAATTGAGTTCAGACCATGTTCTTCGCTAAATTTCTGATACATAGCGTTCATCATGGTTTTGATTTCTTCAATCTGCTCGGCAGATTTTCCGAAACTGCCATTTACGTTCTTGAAGAAGTTATTCATTGCTTCGCGAATGCCTTTGGTAAAGCGACTGTTAACCATCGCCATACGCGTGCTTTTAACCTCATCCTTTAATGACTCCATACCGAGATGAGTAAACAGGATGTTGGTCTGTTGAGAAAAAACACTGCGAAGCGCCTGAAAACGCTGCAATCCCTTTTCGAAATATTCTTTATCCTTTTTGACCTTGCTCATCATGTGCTCGATCACGTCTTCATTTTTGCCGCGCAGGGACTTCAATTCTTCCAGTTGTTCATGGATGTTGGCCATGCGGGCTTCAAGAATGGATTGAGTGGAATGAATTAAATCATCCACCTCACTTTGCGTGTTATCCCGAACGATTTCCTGTTTTGACGGAATAAGTTCTTCGCTCAATGCTTTTTCTAGTTCAGGTAAGCGGCTTTTGACAAGGAGTGCCTCATCGTCATTCACTTTTGCAAGCAGCCCTTTTTGAGCTGAAACAGGGAACACCTGGGAAGGGGAAAGCCCCAGTAATTCTGCACTGGTGTTTATTTGCTTGGTGAGTTCAGCATCGATCTGATCTTGATTTTTCAGTTCGTCCCATAGACCGTCAATTTTGTTCAGCACCACCAGGCGGCCTTTTTGGCGGCCCTGGACATTGCCAATATGGTGACGCCATACTTCGATATCTGATTTGGTGACGCCGGTATCTGCCGCCAGAATAAACAACACTGCGTGGGCGTTAGGTAAGAGGTTTAACGTCAGTTCAGGTTCTGTACCAATGGCATTAAGTCCCGGTGTATCCAGGATAACCAGGCCTTGCTTCAGAAGCGGGTGAGGGAAGTTTATGATCGCGTGACGCCAGGCAGGGACATCCACTGTGCCGTCATCATGAACGGACAGCATGCTGTCCTGGTCGTTTTCATCGTAGAGGCCAAAGTTCTTTGCTTCTTCCAATGATACGCGTTTGGTTTCGCTGACTTGCTGGAAAGCAACCAGCATGCCGTCGCTGGATGTGGTATCGAGCGCAACCGTGTGCCATTCTTCAGGGTAGCGCTTATATTCTGTCGTAGTGGTATCTGTGCCCCGAGTTTCAATAGGCAGTAGCTGAATAGATGATTCTCTGCTGGCGTCATAAAGCAGTTCTGTTGGGCACATGGTCGTGCGGCCAGCACTGGAAGGAAGTAGACGCTGTTTGTATCCGGCAAAGAAAATGGCGTTGATCAGTTCAGATTTGCCGCGAGAAAACTCTGCCACAAACGCAACATTCAGCTTGTCTTCACTTAAGCGGTCGAGCAAATGCTGGATGCGCAGGTCTGTCTGGGCATCATTTAATTCTTGTTCGTTAAGCCAGTTCCGATAATCGTTGATGCTGCCCGATAAATTGGTGCGCCAAGCCCCGTAGGCTTCAAATTGGGCGACTAGATTATCGTTGGTCATGTAGTTTCCTCATAGCTAAGGCGTTATTTATTTTGGTTAATGTATCACAAAAAGTACAATACTCAATGCAGGTATCGGTAATTTAATGAAAAACTTTAACCATAATATGAAGTTCTTCAATTAACGCCATGTTATCAATGTGGATCACTCAGTTCATTGCGGTTTTTGGGTGTAAATTGCTTATGCTATTTAAATAGTACATCACGTTTGGCATTTGGGACAGTAGAACGTAGAGCGCTGTCCCTGCCGAAATTGGCGGATTGCCCCCCCGCATTGGTGACAGGGCTCCCCAGTTCGGCCATAAGTAAAATATTGTTGCTGGAAGTAACCGGGTTTTCCTTCCGCGCCAACAAAATCACGCAAGCTGCTGCCACCGGCAGTGATGGCAAGTTGCAGGGTTTGCTTGATGGCGGCGACGAGTTTTTTCAGACGCGCGCGGCTGATACGATTGGCCGCTGTTTTGGGATTAATGCCGGCATGAAATAACGCTTCATTGGCGTAAATGTTTCCTACCCCTACTACAAGATGGCTATCCATGATGACTTGTTTGATACTCGCGCTTCGGTTACGTGTCTGTTGGTAAAGATATTCCGCATCAAACGCATCAGTCAGGGGTTCGACGCCAAGATGGGCAATTAACGGATGTTGCAGAGGATTATCTTTTATCCAGAGTACCGCACCAAATCTTCTTGGGTCACGCAGGCGCATAGCGGCCCCATTATCCAGCAGCAAATCAAAATGATCGTGTTTTTCGGGTGGCGCGGATTGTGGCAAAACTCGCAAACTCCCGGACATGCCAAGGTGGACAATGAGCCACCCTTTTTCACAATGGATCAGCAGGTATTTTCCTCTGCGGGAAATATCAAGAATGCGTTGACCGGGAAGGTGGTGTACCAGATCAGCTGGAATTTCCCAACGTAATTTGCCGTTGCGGATAATGACCTGGGTTATGCGCCTGTTTTCAAGATGGGGTTTCAGGCCGCGGCGCGTGGTTTCGACTTCAGGTAGTTCAGGCATGATAGGAAATAAGCAATTTTAGGGCGTCAACAAGCGCTTGGCTGTATCTTGGGAAAAATGAAACTGAATGTTTTCATCTGTGCGCAACAAAATGAATTCGTGTTGTTGTTGCAGTACCTGAAACTTTACGGATTTGCCATTCTGAAAGTGTAGTGTGTATTCACTTATGGGTTTGCTCTTATCGTATGGCTGGCTATGCAGTGCAGAAGCCATGCGCCAATCATCTGCAAAACGGTTAAATTGATCCTGATCCATGTTTGGATTGGGGGGTGTCATGATCCATTGCCCGTTTTGTCGATCCAGTTTGAATTGTGCAAAACGGAATGAGGTAGGCGTTTCGTCTTCTGCAAGTAATTTTTTACTGATGAAATCGGCAGGTTGAGAAAATGCCGTTGCAAAATAGTTGGTGGGAATTAAAAAAACCTTGTTTCCACTCAGAACATATTGTTGGCGGGTCAAGGGGTTGATCGTTCCAAACTTGAACACTTCCTGATTCAGAGTGAGCGTCAGTAAAGGCTGATCCAGTTCGAATCTGTCCAGTTGTGTAGCTACTATCTGTTGATTGCTGCGAGCACTGAGTATGCTGAGAATTTGTTCAATTTTGTTGTTATCGCCGCGGGCTTGGAAAGGGGTCGCAACAAACCAGGTGTTGCCGCGTTTTTTAAATTCAAGCGTGGGCTGGCCTTTTTTCTCAATTTTTATTTGTTGAATCGCAGTGCTGGATAAATCTGATATTGGCAAAAGGGCTTGGCCGCTTTGTTTGGGTTTCAAATAAATAAACAGGCTGAGTCCCAGCACAAGTGCAAGCAGGATAAGGTTTTGAGCGCTTCGGAATTTCATGGGCAGTTTTACTGTTTGCGGCGTCGCAACCAGATAAACAGTCCTGTGATCAATAGTGCCAACGGTATGATAATCAGGAAGCCCACAGAGAGAATGCCGGCAGACAGTTTGCTCAGGCTGAGGCTGCTATCTATCGTAGCGCGAGGTTGTATGGTGATTAAATTGTCGTCACCTGCCAGCCAGTTAATGGCGTTGATTCCCAGGTCCAGATTGCCGCCATTGCCAAGATAGGTGTTGGATAAAAATGCACCCGAGCCGACTACGACTATACGTTGAAGCTTGTCTTCAACAGCGCGTTCAAACGAGCTGGCAATGTTGATCGGCCCAGCAATATCATGGGTTTTGTCGAACGCGATAGTGTTATCCAGTCGGCCCATTTCTACCCAGCCATTCTGCGCGACTTCGATCAGGGGCGTAACGCGCCAACCTTTGTTTTCGTTGGCACCGATCTGGCGTGCAAATGGGAAAACCGTGATCAGGTTGAATTTTTGGGTAATAGGGTGGTGCGCATAGGTTGTGCCCAGCGCCCAGGTAGGCGGTGCTTTTAATTGCTGCGCGGCAGGGTCGACAATCGTGCCCGGAGTCAGTTCCAGCCCCAGTTTTTCAGCCAGAGGCTGGAGGCCGTGCAATGATTCCTGATCGATTAGCCAAAGCAAATTGCCCCCTTTTTTGAGGTAATTGAGTATTTTGTCGGTCTCTCCCGGCAGCAAATCCACCTGAGGGCTGGCAATCACCAGTAAATGAGTATTGACGGGTACATCCTGAGCTATGGCAAGGTTCAGGCTGGTGATTTTGAACCCCTTGGTTTTTAGCTGGTTGCCAAAATTTCCTAAATCGTGATTGGCAATACCATCCAGTTTGCGTTCGCCATGACCTTCCAGAAAAGTGACGACGCGATCTTTTCTGCGAGCGAGGCGCACCAGCAGATTGGTTAATGCCTGTTCGTTGAGATTAGTGAGGTGCTCACTGCGTTGCTTATATTCCACGACCAATTCGCCATTGGCCTGCACGCCGGCATTGCGTGTCACCTGGGGTTGTTCAGCAGGGTCGATGAAATTTAGCGTTAAATCAGGCTTTGTGCGCTGATAAGGGGCGATAAACTCGCGGATGATCTTCCGGATATCCCCTAACTGTGGGTCTTTCTCTGTAGCATAAGCCGTGATCGTAACGGGGCCGGTGATCTGCTTAAGGAGCGTCTGGCTAGAGCTGGAAAGTGAGTTATGGCTGTTTTGAGTGATATCCCATTGTTGTTGATAATCCCGGGATAAATAAATCAGTAAACCTGCCAAAGTCAGGAATAACAGGACGAAAGCTGCATTTTGCAGAAATAGAGAAAGGCGCATTTTTTTATTCAGGCGCATCGTTAACCTCGCAACCTGTCTTTATCCAGTTGCCGAATGGCCAGCACAAGAAAGACGACAATGAAAATAATATAAAAAGCGATATCGGCCGTATTCAGTAAACCGCGGTTAAATGATTCGAAGTGCTTGATCAACGAAAAGGTATGTAAAAGACTGGCAGGGTCTGTAGCGGATAAATTAATAATCCATAATCCAAGTAACGAACCCAGGCCGCCAATGGCTGCAATCATCGGGTGAGCCGTGAGGCTGGAAATATACAGGCTGAGCGCGGCAAAGCTGGCAACAAGCAATATGATGCCGGTCAGATTGCTGATGATTAAACCTGAATCAAGCGTCCCACCTATATATAACGAAAAAGACATGATTACCAAAAAACCAATCACCAGTAACAGGAAAGCCATCAGGCCAACAAATTTACCCAGTACGATTTCAGTCATGGAAACCGGTGCCGAGATCAGTAAAGTAAGCGTTTGATGTCGTTTTTCTTCGCTTAGTAATCGCATTGAAAGAATGGGAACAACCATCATCAGCACTATGGCGGCGCCGCCAAATAAGGGAGAGATGACAATTTCAGTAACGCCGGGCGGATTGAGAAGTTGTGCCAACTGAGCCTGCAAAGCCAAATAGGCATCAATCTGGCTTAAAAACAGATAGGCAATGATCAGATTCAGAATGGCCAGAATAATCCAGGCCAGGGGCGAACTGAACAGGGTTTTTAAATCTTTTGCGGCGATCACAAAAATCATGGGGCTGTATCCCTGGATTGGGGCGTGACATCTACTGTCGTTAACTGAACGAAAATATCTTCCAGGCTGGCATGGGCAGGGTTGAGCAAATACAATTCCCATCCGCCACTGCTGGCAGCCTGGATGAGCAAATCACTGGGGTTGCTGTCTGCTTCATAATGAATAATAAACTGACCGTCCGGAAGTGCATTGATACTGGATACCCCGGTGATCTTCTGGAGCGTTGTCATTTCAGGCGGATTACGCAAGCCAATGAGCAAACTGTTCCCTTTCATATGGCGTTTCAGCGCTTCGATGCTGTCGCTGAAAACCAGTTGGCCCTGATGCATGATCTGTACCCGGTCGCAAACACTTTCCACTTCCGGGAGAATGTGGGTGGAAATAATCACGCTGTGCTCTCCTCCCAATTCGCGAATCAACGTGCGAATCTCCCGTACCTGTATAGGGTCGAGGCCAACGGTAGGCTCATCCAGAATGACGACGTCCGGGTTATGCACGATTGCTTGTGCAATTCCAACGCGCTGCTGATATCCCTTGGAAAGATTGCCGATCAATCGATTACCCACATCGACTAAACCACAGCGTTGTTTGGCTCGTTCTATAGCAGTAGGAAGCGCTGACTTGGTCATTTGGTGCAAACGTCCGACAAAGCGAAGGTATTCATCCACCGTCAATTCTTTATACAAAGGCGGGATTTCAGGTAAATACCCGATTTTTGCTTTGGCGGCTTTAGGATTTTCCAGCAGATCAATACCGCAGATCTGGATGCTCCCGTCGCTGGGTGCCAGATTGCCTGTCAGCATTCTCATGGTAGTTGATTTGCCAGCACCGTTTGGTCCAAGAAAGCCTAAAACTTCGCCTTTCCTGAGTTCAAAGCTGACATTATTTACGACGATTTTCTGGTCGTAATTGCGCGAAAGTTCCTTGACATGCAAGGTGAGTGGAGAGTTTTGCGATGGCATCCGAAAGTGCTTCTGAGTGGTTGGCCCTTGTTATGGCTGTTAAATATACCCTAATATGTCACAATGAAGAACTAACATAAACAAACTTCCTCTAAATGAGCGGGGTATTCCTGTTTTCTTTTCACTACTGAGAAGTGTACTAAATAATATGAATTTAAGATCTCCCTCATTACTTTTCCTTTCGTTAGTCATGTCTGCCTGCGCACAAGTTCCCGCCAAGGCAACTTCTCCGGTTGAGCAGCCGGTAGTTGCTGCGCCGGAAAAAGCGCTTAACTTGCCTAATCAGGAATTGAACACCCAGTTGCTGTACGAATTTTTACTGGCAGAGATGGCTGGTCAGCGCGGGAACCTCAAATTAGCATCCGATGCTTATCTGGACCTGGCGCAAAAGACCAATGACCCTCGTGTGGCCAAGCGGGCTACTGAAGTGGCGCTGTTTTCAAGGCTGCCGCAGCAAGCCTATCAATCGGCAAAAATCTGGATGAAGCTGGAGCCGGATGCTGATCAACCACGCCAGGCAACGGTTGCGCTATTGATCAATGCGGGGCACCTCGAGGAAGCGCGTCCGCTACTTGAACAGCTGATTGCGGGTGAAGAAGGTAACAGGGGCGCTGCATTTTTGCATTTGAATAGCCTGCTTTCTAAACAGGCCAATAAAAAAGCGGTGTTGGAACTAGTGAAGGATTTGGCCAAACCCTACCCTCAGGTTTCAGAAGCACATTACGCGATTGCTCAGGCTGCCTGGGCTGCTGAGCAAATGGATCTGGCGCTGACAGAAAGCAAAGAAGCCGCAAGGCTGCGTCCTGACTGGGAGTTTGCGGTGTTGCTCCAAGGGCAGTTGCTACAGCGCACAGCCCCGCTTGAAGTACCAGAGTTATATCAGACTTTCCTTAAAGCATACCCCAAAGCACGCGAAGTGCGTCTGGCTTACGCCCGGTTTTTGGTGAATGACAAAAAATATGAAGCAGCCCGGGAAGAGTTCCAGAAGCTGTTGAAAGCGTTTCCTGATAATGCCGAGGTTACCTTGGCTGTTGGTTTGCTATCTTTACAGCTGAATGATTTTGATGCTGCGGAAACTTATTTCAAGCAAGTGCTTGATATGGATTATAAAGATGATGATAGCGTCTATTTTTATCTAGGACAGTTGAATGAAGAACGCAACCAGTTAGATGAAGCTATTCAATCTTATGAAAGAGTGGGTAAAAGCGATTATTTTCTTCCCGCGCAAATAAAGATTGCCAGTATTCTGGTTAAGCAAGGCAAGGTGGAACAGGCGCGCAAGCGTTTGCATCAGGTGCCAGTGCAAAATAATCAGCAGCGTGCACAATTAATACAATACGAAGCCCAGATTTTCCGGGATGCCAAAGACTATAAAGGGGCTTTTGATGTATTGAATCATGGACTGGAAAAGCTGCCAAATTATCCGGATTTACTGTATGACCGTGCAATGATTGCCGAAAAACTGAATAAAATGGATGTGCTGGAAAAAGATTTGCGAAAACTGATTCAGCTTAAGCCTGACTACGCTCATGCCTATAACGCATTGGGTTACACGCTGGCTGATCACACTACGCGTCTTGATGAAGCATTGAAACTGATTGAGAAAGCGCTTCAGCTCTCCCCGGACGATCCTTTTATCATGGATAGCCTCGGTTGGGTGCAGCATCGCATGGGCAAAAATGACAAGGCAGCAGAAACGCTCAAGCGTGCTTTCGCCATTCGGCCCGACCCAGAAATTGCGGCGCATCTTGGAGAGGTATTGTGGGCGCAAAACAAGCACGATGAGGCGTTGGTTATCTGGCAAAGTGCCTTAAAAGATGCACCGCAGAATGAAGTGCTAATTGGTGTGTTAAAAAAATACACTGCTCAGTGACGCTTGCTTCAAAACGGAATTTAATGCGCAACTGGATTGTATTTGTTGGAGTATTGCTGGGTGGTTGTGCGACAGTACCTGAAGTGGCGCTGTCGCCCCCGGCCATTCAATCTTCAATTGAAGCCTCCGCCCGCATTAATGCTTTTCAGCTTAATGGCAGGGTAGGGGTGAAATACGATGAGAAGGGGTTTTTTGGGAATGTGCGCTGGCAGCATGATGTGCAAAACGATGAAATTTTGATTTTGTCGCCCCTTGGTCAAGGGGTTGCCCAGATTTCCCAGAACAGTGCCGGTGTCACGTTAATTACCGCTGATCAGCAAACATACCATGCTCAGGATGCGGAAACGCTGACTGAAGAAGTGCTAGGGTGGCGCTTGCCGCTGAAGGGTTTGCGTGACTGGGTGCTCGGACGTAAAGCAGCAGGAGAGGCAACCATCACCCTGGATCAATCAGGCCGTGTGAGTCGTTTGGTTCAGGACGGCTGGCAGATCGATTATCTGAACTATCAGCTATCTGACGGTGCTTTGTTGCCGCAAAAGTTGACGATGCAGCGCGGCAATTTGGAAATGAAACTGATTGTTGATCATTGGGATGCCAATCAATCCGGTTTTTAAAATACAATGCCAATGTTTCCGGCCCAGTCAGATTTGTTTTCTTAAAAAGTTTATTCGTATCTCATGCACTCCTACCCAGCCCCGGCTAAACTGAATTTATTCCTGCACGTAGTCGGTCGGCGTGCCGATGGTTATCACCTTTTGCAAAGCGTCTTTCGTTTTGTTGATTTTGGGGACAGTCTTGAATACGCAATCCGTCATGATGGTGCAGTGTTACGCACCACCGATGTGGCCGGCATTCCTCCAGAACAAGATTTGTGTGTGCGTGCCGCTCGGCTGTTGCAGCAACATACAGGTTGCCAGCTAGGGGTGGATATCACACTGGATAAGCGCCTGCCAATGGGCGGTGGATTGGGCGGTGGCAGTTCAGATGCCGCGACAACCCTGCTGGTGTTAAACAAATTATGGGAACTGGGTTTGAGCCGGGCAGAATTGCAAATGCTGGGATTGCAGCTAGGGGCCGATGTGCCGGTGTTTATTTTTGGCGAAAGTGCATTTGCAGAGGGAGTGGGGGAAAAATTGCAGCCTGTAACACTGCCCCCAGCATGGTATGTCATCCTCGTTCCGCCGGCTCATGTCCCAACGGCTAAAATTTTTGCCAGTGAGGAATTGACAAGGGACACAAATCCGATCAAAATGTCGGACTTTTCTGCAGGGTATAAACATAACGATCTGGAAACAGTCGTATGTAAAATGTATCCTGCGGTAGCAAATCATCTGGCATGGCTAAAGCAGCGCGGCGATGCTAGAATGACAGGCTCTGGAGCTTGCGTGTTTGCCAGTTATGAAACGGAAGAATTAGCTCGCGCAGTACTTGCGGAAAAACCGCAGGAAATGGTTGGGTTTGTTTCATGTGGTCTGGACCGGCATCCTCTTTGGAGTTTTGCTCAATAAGTTTCTTGGGGAGTCGCCAAGTGGTAAGGCACCGGATTTTGATTCCGGCATTCGTAGGTTCGATCCCTACCTCCCCAGCCATACCCATGCAGCTTGGCTGCAATATCAAAGCGTGCGAGTGTGACACGCTTTTTGTTTTTTTATAAAAGGGAACCGGCGTGGCGTACGACAGTATGATGGTCTTTACAGGCAACGCAAACCCCAAGCTTGCCGAAGCCGTAGTACGACATCTCAATATACATTTGGGTCGTGCAACTGTTGGCCGTTTTAGCGACGGCGAAGTGATGGTTGAAATCCTCGAAAACGTTCGTGGTAAAGACGTTTTCGTGTTGCAATCAACTTGCATGCCAACCAATGATACCCTGATGGAAGTCATGGTCATGGTCGATGCCCTGAAACGTGCTTCTGCCGGCCGCATTACAGCCGCGATTCCTTATCTCGGTTATGCACGCCAGGATCGTCGTCCTCGTTCTGCCCGTGTCGGGATCACGGCAAAAGTAGTCGCAAACATGTTGACTACCGCAGGTGTAGATCGCGTACTTACCATGGATTTGCACTCAGACCAGATTCAGGGATTTTTCGACATCCCGGTAGATAATGTCTACGCGTCACCGATTTTGCTGGGCGACGTGTGGAAGCACGATTATAAAAACCTGATTGTGGTTTCGCCAGATGTGGGCGGAGTAGTGCGTGCAAGAGCGTTGGCAAAACGGCTGGAATCTGATCTTGCCATTATCGACAAGCGTCGCCCTAAGCCTAACGTAGCCAAAGTAATGAATATCATTGGTGATGTTCGTGGTCGTACCTGTGTCATTATGGATGATATGGTGGATACGGCGAACACATTGTGCGAAGCCGCTGCAGCATTGAAAGATCATGGTGCTGAACGCGTTATGGCTTATTGCACACATCCGGTTTTGTCAGGCACAGCAGTTGAACGGATTGAAAATTCAGCACTGGATGAACTGGTAGTAACAGACAGTATTCCTTTGCGGGAAGATGCAAGAAATTGCAAACGCATCAGGCAATTGTCCGTAGCAGAATTAATGGCTGAAACGATGCGTCGTATCAGTAATGAGGACTCTGTCAGTTCGTTATTTATAGAATGAGTTTTGCGAAGATGGCCTTTATTGGCCATCTTCGCTTTGTAACAGCATTATCTGGTCGCGGATAATGCTTATTTTGGAGAAGTAAAATGACAATCGAAGTTATCGCAGTTAAGCGTGAACTGCAGGGCAAGGGTGCGAGCCGCCGCCTGCGTAACACAGGCCGGCTTCCCGGTGTGGTTTATGGTGGCGAGACAGATGCTGTTGCTATCGAAATGGATCACAATGCGCTGTTTTATCAGTTGAAAGCAGAAGCTTTTCACGCTTCTATTCTTTCGTTGGTTCTGGATGGAAAAAAAGAGCAAGTATTATTGCGTGATATCCAGATGCATCCTTTCAAACCATTGGTTCTGCATCTGGATTTCCAGCGTGTAGCCAAGGGTCAGAAAATTCACATGAAAGTGCCATTGCATTTTATCAATGACGAAATTGCTCCTGGCGTGAAACTGTCGGGTGGAAAAGTAACCCACATTCTGAATGAACTGGATGTTGTGTGCTTGCCAAAAGATCTGCCAGAGTTTATTGAAGTGGATCTGGCTAATCTTGCTGCTGGCCACTCCATTCACCTGGGTGAGTTTAAATTACCTAAGGGTGTTGAATTGTCAAAAGCTGGTGATACGCAAGCTGTCGTGACTATCCATATCCCACGCGGTGCGCTTGAAACTGAAGGCGAAGCTGAAGCTAAGGAAGAAGAACCAAAGGCCTAAAAAAATTGGCTGTGGTATAAGCCCGTCATCTATGGTTGCATTAGCAGCGTGGATGACGGGTTTTTTTATTTGTGCGGAAGCGTACAGGGTGGAATGCGATGCTTGGAATCCGATTGATCGTCGGTTTAGGTAATCCGGGACGAGATTATGAAGCTACACGGCACAACGCCGGTTTTTGGTGGGTGGATGCTGTTGCGGCAACTAAGTCTGCTAGCTTCAAGGCTGAAAAGAAGTTCCATGGTTTGGCTGCACGTCTCACTATCGGTAGTCATGAAGTGTGGCTGTTGAAACCGGAAACCTTTATGAATCTCAGTGGACGGTCTGTTGGAGCATTAGCTGGTTTTTACAAAATCACCCCGGAAGAAATACTGGTGGTGCATGACGAACTGGATTTGCCGCCGGGCACGGTGCGCCTGAAAAAAGGGGGCGGACACGGTGGCCATAATGGCCTCAAGGACATTATTGCGCAGTTGGGTACACCGGAATTTTGGCGTCTGCGGCTGGGTATCGGTCATCCGGGTGATCGAAGTGCAGTGGTAAATTTTGTGCTCAATGCGCCGCAGCGTGCTGAACAGGCACTGATTGATGATGCTGTCGACGCCAGTCTTGCCGGGTTGCCGCAATTGCTGTCGGGTGATTTTTCTGCCGCGATGCTCAAACTGCACACCAAACCCAAACCGGAAAGTATTTAAGGCTGCCTTGAGTAAACTGTCGCTGGACCTCATTCTTAAATCACAGGGTTTTGGCACCCGAAAGTGGTGTCGTCAACTGATTAGCGAAGGGGATGTGTCCATCGCAGGCGAAACCGTTACAGACCCTCGCGCCGTTTTTGAAACGACTGGCCTGGCGTTCACGCTATTTGATGAATTGTGGGTTTATCGTGAGCATGTCTATATTGCACTGAACAAACCAGCCAATTATGAGTGTTCCAGGAAACCCAGCCACCATCCTGGCGTGTTGAGCCTGCTACCGGAACAATTCACCTGGCGTGATGTACAGCCAGTGGGACGACTTGATCACGATACAACCGGGATGTTGTTAATGTCGGATGACGGCACCTTCATCCACGCACAGTCATCCCCCAAACGGCACGTCCCGAAGATTTATGTGGCGACGACGTTTGATCCGGTGACACCTGAACTGGTCGAGCAGTTGCTGGCAGGAGTGAAATTACATGATGAACCTGCAAAGCTGGCAGCATTGACTTGTCGTAAGTTGGACGAGCATCAGCTGGAAATTTTGCTGGAGCAGGGGAAATATCATCAAGTAAAGCGCATGCTGGCTGCAGCAGGAAATCATTGCACGGCGCTACGTCGTTCGGCAATGGGTAAATTAACGCTGGATGCACTGGGGCTGAAAGAAGGTGAATGGTGTTATCTGGACGAGGCGCAGCGGGCATTGTTGGTGTCAGATATGTGAGGTGAGAGCAGTCGCTGGTTCAGGCGTTACTGAATGTGACTGGATGTACTTTTGTATAAGTCTATTTCAAAAGATAGTTCGATGATTGTAGGTTGCTTTTTGGATAAAGCGAACTGTAAAGGTTACAATGCTCTTTTTTTACACAGAATTTAGTCAAAATTGCTGATTTCCGTATGGAGTTGGCAATGCTGTAACTCTGAGATTATTTCCATTAGCTTCATAAATTAGGCTGGCGAGCGGCTAGATGACTGCTTTGGATCAGTGGTGTATTGATATTTAAAGGAATGTTATGAGTTTGAAATGCGGAATCGTCGGCTTGCCTAATGTAGGTAAGTCTACGTTGTTCAATGCTTTGACCCGTGCGGGTATTGCAGCGGAAAATTATCCCTTTTGCACGATCGAGCCCAATGTGGGTATCGTTGAAGTGCCTGATCCCAGAATGGCTGCGTTGTCTGATATTGTCAAGCCGCAGAAAATCCAGCCTGCAATTGTCGAGTTTGTGGATATTGCAGGAATTGTTGCGGGTGCCTCAAAAGGGGAAGGCCTGGGTAATAAGTTTCTTGCCAACATCCGCGAAACGGATGCAATAGCTCATGTGGTTCGCTGCTTTGTAGACGAAAACGTTGTGCATGTTGCAGGAAAGGTCAATCCGCTTTCTGATATCGAAACCATCAATACCGAACTGGCGCTGGCAGATCTTGAGACGGTGGAAAAGGCAGTACACCGCAGTAGTAAGTTATCGCGCTCCGGTGATAAGGACGCAGCAAAATTAGCAGCGTTACTGGAGCAGGTGCGCAGTCATCTTGATCAGGGAAAGCCTGTACGTAGTCTGGATCTGGATGATGAGCAAAAAGAGCTATTACAGCCTTTGTGTTTACTGACAGCAAAACCGACAATGTACGTCGCTAACGTCGATGAAAAGGGATTTGAAAACAATCCATTGCTGGACAGTGTGCGGGCATTTGCCGATCAGGAAGGTTCCCCTGTTGTGGCAATTTGCGGTGCGCTTGAGGCTGAAATTGTGGATCTGGAAGACGAAGATAAGCAGGCTTTTCTGGCAGATATGGGGTTGGATGAGCCTGGTTTGAACCGGTTGATCCGTGCTGCGTATAGCTTGCTGGGTCTGCAGACTTATTTTACCGCCGGCGTAAAAGAAGTCCGTGCCTGGACAATTCACAAAGGGGATAGCGCACCGCGCGCTGCTGCTGCGATACACACGGATTTTGAGAAGGGCTTTATTCGTGCAGAAGTTATCAGCTATGAGGATTTCGTCGCTTATAAAGGTGAGCAAGGCTCTAAAGAGGCCGGCAAGATGCGCCTTGAGGGCAAGGAATATATCGTGCAGGATGGCGATGTGATGCACTTCCGTTTTAATGTTTAGCCGTGTGTGCTGACGTGTAAATTTCGCCATTAAATACTGAGTGTTAAAGGGCTAATGTATTTGGGTTGCATAACTCAATGAATTAGCCCTTTTTATTTGTGACGCCATGAAAACGCTTTGGTGTCTTCTCCAAAATGTACAGGAAATTGCTATAATTTGCCTGAAAATTGGTTCATGCGTGGCTTGCCTTTCAATATTTTAGACGCCTCATTCTTCATGCCAGTTATGGTTTGATCATATTCAGCATTGCATTATTTCGGTGTGTTGCGTAGTATTCATTTCGGGCGTTTAAGTAATAATAGACTCTTTCTGCTTAGTACAATTGGCAGTGCCCACATGCTTATATAGCGATCTATTTAAATATTCCATTTGGCTTCACGTATTGCAAAAAATGCTGTTTTCCAGTCTTTTGCAACATCTTCGAAAATTATTTAAAACAATAATGTGAACATTTCGATGATTTTACCGCTGCGTATATTCATTCCCTTATTACTCTTCGTCTTTACCGTCGGAGTGGCTCTGTATAGCCTGACCTATGGTAAAAAACTGGAAATCAAGGAAGTAGAAGAGAGCGCACTGATCAGCCTTTCCGATCAAATGTCGAAGCTTCAGGAGCGTTTTGAGTATCTGCTTCTTAATAACGAGCAGGTTCGGGTAGAAGATGTGCTAGCAAATCTGGTGACCGATCCAAACGTTCAATTTGCGGAGTTGACTGATGAGAATGGAATTGTCATTGCTTCAATTCAGCGTGAGTCGATAGGCAAGACACTGGATGCAGTTTTGCCCGCAGTCACCCCTGCACAGGCGGCAATTCGAAATAAAATCATCTCAAATGTGAAAAATTTTCAGAAGCATTATGTGCATTTAACTCTGGATGCAAATTCAGCAGGCGGGTTTTATCCGATCCGGCTCGATGGGGCTCAGGGTAACGCGGCTGCGCGCACAGGTTTGTTGTATATGCGACGTGATCTGGTTGTCCCGAAAATGAAAGCCATTCAGCGTGTGCATGATCAGGTGTTTCAGTTTAGTGCTTTTACTGCCGGTCTTGCTGTGCTCTTGTGGTTACTGCTTCATTATTTTGTAACGCGCCGAGTTGAAAGGGTTGTGACTGTTGCCCAACGTTTTTCTGCCGGTGATGTACATGCAAGAACAGGGTTAAAAGGTGCGGATGAAATTGCTCATTTTGGTCAGGTATTTGATCAAATGGTGGATCGAATTCTGGAAAATAAGTTACGCATAGAACAAAGTGAAAAACGCTTCCGTGCTTTATTTAATAGTGGGCAGGATGGCATTTTTGTCTATCACCTTACACCGGACGGAAAGCCGGGAAATTTTATTGAGGTCAATGAAATCGCTTGTCAGCGCCTGGGCTATTCAAAAGAGGAACTGCTTGAACGTTCAGTTTTGGATATTTTAGTGTCGGAGGATAATGCAAAAATCCCCTGGCTTGGAAAAAATCCGGCGTCTGGAAATAGTTATATGATGGAGACCACTCATGTAACCCGCCTGGGGGAGAAAATACCCATGGAGGTGAATATACATTTCTTTGAGTTTGATGGGCGATTAACCGTGTTATCTATCGCACGAAATATAACGGAACGCAAAAAAGCCGAAGAGAAAATGCGTAAATCGGAGCAGCGATTCAACCGCGCATTCCACTCCAGTCCGGATGCAACGTGTATCAGTCGATTAAACGATGGACGTATTCTGGATATTAACGATAATTTTTTGAAGGAATATGGGTATACGCGTGAAGAAATAATTGGCAAGACAACCATTGAACTGGGTATATGGGATGTGGAAAGTCGCGCTAAAATGTCGCAGGCGTTGATGGCGCAAGGGTTTATTCGTGACCATG
Organism: Sulfurirhabdus autotrophica; assembly: GCF_004346685.1. Lineage (NCBI taxonomy): Bacteria > Pseudomonadati > Pseudomonadota > Betaproteobacteria > Nitrosomonadales > Sulfuricellaceae > Sulfurirhabdus > Sulfurirhabdus autotrophica. Next base: position 59,221 of record NZ_SMCO01000011.1, on the reverse strand, counting down.
AAATTCCAGTGACAAATAAAGAAGGGCAGAAAAAGTGGCTGCTTTTTTCTGCTGAGTTGGGGGAAATTGATGGCGAGCCATGCGTGATTTCTGTGGCTAAGGATATTACAGAGCGTAAACAGATGGAAGCGCAGTTGTTCCAGGCAAAAGAGCGTGCACAAGTCACATTGCATTCGATTGGTGATGCAGTGATTACGACAGATGCAGATGGCAGAGTGGATTATGTGAATCCGGCTGCACAACTGTTAACTGGCTGGGCGCACGAAGAAGCGCAGGGAAAATCCCTTGAACAGGTGTTTCATATAGTCAACGAAGTTAATGGAGAGCCTATTGAAAATCCGGTTCAGCGCTGTATCAACGAAGGGGGGGTGATTGGGATTTCACCGCATACCTTGTTGATCAACCGCCAAGGGAAGGAAATTGCCATTGAGGATACTGCAGCGCCTATCCGCGACAGAGATGGCGGAATAGTGGGAGTAGTTCTGGTCTTTCATGATGTAAGCCACGCGCGCAAGATGGCAAGACAATTATCCTGGCAGGCCAGCCATGACGCGCTAACTGGGCTTTTAAACCGCAGAGAATTTGAAAAGCACCTGTCTCAGGCGTTATTTACAGCAAAAGAAGGGACAGGAAGCCATGTTCTACTGTACCTGGATCTGGACCAATTCAAGATCGTGAATGATACATGCGGTCATGTGGCAGGTGACGAGTTGCTCCGACAGTTAAGTTTGATCATTCATGAAAGAATGCGTGAAAGTGACACCTTGGCCCGCTTGGGAGGCGATGAATTTGGCGTATTGCTGGAATATTGCCCGGTAGAAAAGGCATTGCGCATCGCTGACAGTTTGCGCCAGGTCATTAAAGACTGGCGCTTTGTCTGGGAAGATAAAACCTTTGAAATTGGCGCCAGCATTGGTTTGGTTGTTGTGGACGAGGAAAGCGGAGATCTGGGAAGTATACTCAGTGCGGCAGATATGGCTTGTTATGCTGCAAAAGACAGCGGGCGTAATCGTGTGCATGTTTTTGAGAAGGACGATATCGGATTAGCTCAACGACACGGGGAAATGCAATGGGTATCAAGAATTACCAGTGCTTTTGAGGAAAAACGATTTTGCCTGTACCGGCAGCCCATTGTACCAATTACACCTGAGGGCGGGATCGCTGAGCATTATGAAGTACTTATCCGGATGAAGGATGAGACCGACAATATTGTACTTCCCGGTGCTTTTATGCCCGCTGCAGAAAGATACGGCATCATGCCGAACATCGATCGATGGGTTGTTCGTACATTGTTTGCTTTTCTGGACAGGCATTTTACAGAAAGACGCAAACAGAATGGTCAGCCTCAGACGAAAAAAGTGGATTGCATGTACGCCATTAATCTGTCTGGAGCGACGCTGAACGATGAAACTTTCCTGGATTTTGTTACGGATCAGTTTTACATATCCGGGATACCGCCAGGGGCGGTTTGTTTTGAAATTACAGAAACCGTGGCTATTTCCAATCTGCAACAGGCCAGCCAGTTTATCAAGGAATTGAAGTCTATCGGCTGTCGTTTTTCTCTGGATGATTTCGGGAGTGGCGTTTCTTCATTCTCCTATCTTAAAAATTTGCCGGTGGATTATTTAAAAATTGATGGCGGTTTTGTCAAAGACATGGTGATGGATCCAATAGACATGGCAATGGTAGAAGCTATTAATAAAATTGGGCATGTGATGGGAATTTCCACGATCGCAGAATTTGTGGAAACAGAGGCGATTCTGGAAAAATTGCGGGAGATCGGCGTAGATTACGCGCAAGGGTGGGCTACTGGTATGCCTCATGAAATAGAGACGGAGAAATAACTACCTAAAGCTTGACAATAAAACCATTTATTGGCAATATTCTATCCCCTTGCAGGGTCGGTTTGGTTTGGCGGTCAGGTTGGTTGGTTAATCCTCTCTTCGTTCACCGTATATTAATAGCGTATAGCTGGTTTTAATATGCCCGGTTAAGTTTTTAGCGGTTTTATTTTTATTGGCAAGTAGCCGAAAACAGTAAGACAGTAGTACAGGTTTCTGGTGATATAGCTCAGTTGGTTAGAGCACAGCACTCATAACGCTGGGGTCGGTGGTTCAAGTCCACTTATCACCACCAATACAAGCAGGATCAAAACGGGCTCGCAGTGATGTGGGCCCGTTTTGTTTTTTGCTTCATGAAGGTGAGCGGTGCATTTTATCAGTATTGCTACCTAGTGTTTTCATATCAATTGGTTGCGGCAATGCTCTGTGCTATGATGGCATTATGTTGAAATCTATTTTAATGCTCGTTTTGTTCAGTGTGGCTTTTGCACAAATGGCGGTTGCAGGCAGATTATTGCCGCAAGATGTCAAAACCGGCATGATTCGTGGGGTTGAGTATCCTCAGGTTAACGTGGATGGAACAGTTTATAAACTGTCTCCTGGTTCCCGTGTTTTTGACCAGAGCAATCGATCCATTCTTCCCGGTTCCATTCCTCAATCCGCCCGGATTTTTTATCAGTTAAATCCTCAGGGTGAACTTTCCAAGGTCTGGATCATGACGCCAGATGAAGAAGTGAGCTCGAAATAATCGATCTACCCAATTAGCGTGGTTAAAAAAGTATTTATCAAAACTTTCGGCTGTCAGATGAACGAGTACGACTCGGACAAGATGGCGGATGTGCTGCATGCTTGCGAAGGCATGGAGCGTACCGACGTGCAGGAAGAGGCAGATGTGCTGCTGCTGAATACCTGCTCGGTTCGGGAAAAAGCGCAGGAAAAAGTGTTTCACCAGTTGGGGCGATGGCGCGAGCTTAAAAAAGATAAGCCAGATCTGGTTATTGGCGTAGGCGGTTGTGTGGCTAGCCAGGAAGGGGCCGTTATTATCTCCAGAGCACCTTACGTGGATGTGGTCTTTGGCCCGCAAACTCTGCACCGTCTTCCGCAACTCATGGAGGCACGCCGAAATTCCGGTCGCTCGCAGGTAGATATTTCCTTCCCCGAAATAGAGAAATTTGATCATATTCCCCCCGCACGAGTAGAAGGTTCCACCGCGTTTGTGTCCATTATGGAAGGCTGCAGTAAATACTGCACGTTCTGTGTGGTGCCTTACACGCGGGGTGAAGAGGTTTCCCGGCCTTTTGATGATGTGCTGGCTGAAGTGGCGCAACTGGCCGAGCAAGGTGTCAAAGATGTTACATTGCTGGGGCAGAATGTAAATGCTTACCGTGGCGCGATGCATGATGGCGAAATCGCAGAATTTTCACTGTTGCTGGAATATGTGTCAGAAATTCCGGGTGTTGAACGCATTCGCTTTACCACCTCCCATCCCAAAGAGTTTAATCAGTCTTTGGTTGAAGTCTATGGCAAGCTGCCAAAACTGGTCAGCAATCTGCATCTGCCAGTTCAATGTGGCTCAGACAGAGTGCTGGCAGCCATGAAACGCGGCTACACCGTGCTCGAATTTAAATCCATTGTGCGGCGGTTGCGCCAGCTCAGGCCGGGCATGACCATCTCTTCCGATTTTATTGTGGGTTTCCCTGGTGAATCTGATGAAGATTTTGAAGGCACCATGAAGCTGGTGGAAGACGTGGGGTTTGATAACAGCTTCAGTTTTATATACAGTCCGCGTCCCGGCACGCCAGCGGCAGATTTTGCGGATGAAGTACCTCATGAAGTGAAACAGGCGCGTTTGAAGCGGTTGCAAACGCTGATCGCAGAGCAGACTCAGAATGTGAGCCTGGCGATGGTGGGTAGCGTTCAGCGGGTATTGGTAGAAGGCTTATCCAAGAAAGATGATCAAGAACTGACCGGCCGGACTGAAAATAACCGGGTGGTTAATTTTCCGGGTGATCCGCGCCTGATTGGCGGGTTTGCCGATGTCACCATTACTGGTTCGCTGCACTACACTTTGCGTGGTGAAGTGATTACAGCGCTATCTATATCATGAATATTTCATTTTCACCTGTTGATAATGCGCGTCTTGCCAATCTTTGCGGCGTGCTGGACGAAAATTTGCGACAAATCGAAACGGCTCTGGATATCTCGATCGCCCGTCGTGGTGAGAAGTTTACCTTGAAAGGGAAACACCAGCAGACTGAAATCGCGGCCAAACTATTGCAACGCTTTTATGATCTGGCAGAGAATGAATTGGCTATTGAAGATGTTCAACTGGGTTTGGTAGAGGCGGCCCTTAATCCCGAGGAATCCACCACTGGTGCTATGCCAGTGCTGATGACGCGGCGCACGGATTTACACGGCAGAACACCGCGTCAGACCCAGTATTTGCAGCAAATTCAGGGGCACGATATTACTTTTGGGATTGGGCCTGCCGGCACCGGTAAAACCTATCTGGCAGTGGCCAGCGCAGTGGATGCGCTGGAACGGGATTTGGTAAAACGTATTGTGCTGGTGCGCCCAGCAGTAGAAGCCGGTGAAAAGCTGGGATTTTTACCCGGTGATCTGAGCCAGAAAGTAGACCCTTACCTGCGACCACTCTATGATGCTTTATATGATCTGATGGGATTTGAAAAAGTAGGGAAGTTGTTTGAGCGTTCCGCCATCGAAATTGCACCGTTAGCTTATATGCGTGGCCGTACCTTGAATCACTCGTTTATTATTCTGGACGAAGCGCAAAATACCACCGCCGAGCAGATGAAAATGTTTCTGACGCGTATTGGTTTTGGTACAAAAGCCGTGGTGACGGGCGATGTAACACAAGTTGATCTGGCGCGCGGGCAGAAAAGCGGACTGGTGGATGCGCAGGAAGTACTTGAAAATGTCAGCGGTATCGCCTTTACTTACTTTAAATCTGAAGATGTGGTGCGTCACCCGCTGGTGCAGAAAATTGTGAATGCTTATGAGCGTCGGTCACAAGAAAACGCCAAATAAGCAACTGCATCTGTCCGTGCAATACGCAGTACAACCGGAAGATGCACCTAGCCGCCCACAGATCCGCAAATGGGTTAAGTCTGCATTAAAACGCGATGCAGACATGACAGTGCGGCTAGTGGATGAAGCAGAAGGGCGCGAACTGAACCGGGAATATCGGGGCAAGGATTATGCGACTAACGTGCTGACTTTTGTCTACGATGACCTGGATTTACCAGTTGAAATACCGCTTTCAGGCGATCTGGTGCTGTGCGCGCCGGTAGTGGCCCGAGAAGCAAGTGAACAAGGTATCAGCATAGAAGCTCACTATGCCCATTTGATTGTGCATGGCGTGTTGCATTTGCAAGGTTATGATCATGAAGATGAAGCCGAGGCCGAAGAGATGGAAGCCCTGGAGTCTGAAATTATCGTAAAATTGGGGTATGTTGACCCGTACGGATCAGAAAAGTGATCGGTAATGATTGCTGAGTGAGGCGCATCAGGCGTTATTACTCAGCAATCATTACCTATTACCAAAGAGTTGTTTGAAAACCATGGAAGAACCTGATAAACCGAGTTGGCTAGAGCGTTTAGGCGCATTGCTGATGCGTGAACCAGAAGATCGTGAACAGTTGGTCGAGTTGTTACATTCTGCTTATGAGCGGAATTTGCTGGATGCCGATGCACTCAGTATGATTGAAGGTGTGCTACAAGTTTCAGAAATGCAAGCGCGGGAAATCATGATTCCCCGTTCGCAAATGGATGTGATTGATATCAATGACCCGGTAGAGAAATTTATTCCATTCCTGGTTGAAAAAGCGCATTCCCGCTTCCCGGTGGTGGATGAAAACAAAGATGATGTGATTGGTATCCTGCTGGCAAAAGATATTCTGCGGTATTATGCAGGAGAAGAATTCAATGTGCGGGATATGCTGCGTCCGGCAGTATTTATTCCAGAATCAAAACGGCTGAATGTGCTGCTGAAAGAGTTTCGCAGTAATCGTAATCATATTGCTATCGTGGTAGATGAATATGGTGGTGTAGCGGGTCTGTTGACCATTGAAGATGTGCTGGAACAGATTGTTGGTGAGATCGAAGACGAGTACGATTTTGATGAAGCCGAAGATAATATTATTCTTGATCGCAGCGGCCGTTACCGTGTGAAGGCGCTGACTGAAATCATCGATTTTAACGAGTCCTTTGGCACATCGTTTAGTGATGAAGATTTTGATACCGTGGGTGGGCTGATTATTAATAAATTTGGCCGTTTGCCAAAACGGGGCGAAGAGGTTGTCATTGACAATCTCTCCTTTCAGGTATTGCGAGCAGATAGCCGCAGGCTGCATACACTGCTAGTTGAAAAAATAGCCAGCGTAATTCCCCAGGCTTAGCGTTGACCCCGCATCTCTATCTCTTGTCGAGAAAGCTGCCTTTTGCGCTTCTGCTGGGCGTGCTTGCCGTAGCTGGTTTTGCCCCTTTCTATCTTTTTCCCTTTCCTGTTTTGAGTCTGGCAGGATTGTTCTGGCTATGGAAGCATAGTCCGGGGCGTTTTGCTGCCGTACTGGTTGGTTTTGTATTCGGACTGGGGTTTTTTGGTGCAGGGGTGAGCTGGGTTTATGTCAGCCTGCACGATTACGGCGCCATGCCTGCCCCCCTTGCGGCTACCGCCACCTTTCTTTTTTGCCTGTTTCTGGCGTTGTTCCCTGCCGCAGTGGGTTTCTTGCAATACATGAGCCGGACCAAATGGATCATCAAAGCCACACTGTTGCTCCCGGCATTGTGGGTGGCGATGGAATGGGTACGCGGCTGGATATTTACTGGTTTCCCTTGGCTGGCCGTCGGTTATGCGCAGGCACCTTATAGTCCTCTTGCCGGTTTTGCCCCGGTGCTGGGCATCTATGGTGTCTCGCTATTAACCGCAGTGAGCGCTGGCTTATTATTGTGCGTTCTCACAGGTAAAACATCGGCAGGGCATCGCAGCAGGGCGCTTTGGGCAGTGTTGCTGCTCGCAATATGGGGGTCAGGATTTGCACTGAAGCAAGTTGCCTGGACCCAGCCGGAAGGTGAAGCGGTTAGCGTCAGTCTGCTTCAAGGCAATATCTCCCAGGATTTGAAGTGGCGCGAAGATCGTACAGTCAGCACATTAAACAGCTACCGAAATATGGTGCTCTCCAGTCACAGTCGCCTGATCATTTTACCGGAAACCGCACTACCCTTGTTTTACCACAACGTACCACGCAGCTATCTGGATGAACTGGCCGAGCATGCGAGAGCAAATAAAGGGGATCTGTTAATCGGATTGCCGGAATATGAAGGGGATAAGCGCGAGTCTTACTACAACAGTGTTTTAAGCTTTGGTAGCGCAGCAACCCAAACCTACCGCAAATTTCACCTGGTGCCTTTCGGTGAATATGTGCCGCTTAAATGGTTTTTTGGCTGGATTATTGAGAGCCTGCAGATTCCTCTGACGGATTTTTCACGGGGTGATAAATTCCAGAAACCGATGAATGTGGCCGGGCAACGTGTGGCTGTCAATGTCTGCTATGAGGATGTGTTTGGTGAAGAAATAATCCGCCAGCTTCCGGCCGCCACAATGTTGGTGAATGTCAGCAACGATGCCTGGTTTGGGGATTCTGTTGCGCCTCATCAACATTTGCAAATTTCCCAGATGCGCGCGCTGGAAACCGGGCGCTATATGTTGCGTGCTACCAATACCGGCGTCACGGCTATTGTGAATGAACGGGGCGTGGTAGAGCAGCGATTGCCGGAGTTTGTGGAGGGGATGCTGAATGGGCGTGTGCAGGGGTTTGTGGGTGAAACGCCGTATATTAAATGGGGTAACTGGGCTGTATTGTCGATGATGGCAGTCATGATTATGCTTGCCGTTAGCTTTGGCAGGCAGAAAAAAGTGTCGCAATCATAAACCCGGTTTGGGGCATGCGTGAGTAACTCGTCAATAATGAAAAGTGATTGGTTTTGTTACTTGGTGCAATGCGCTGATGATACGTTTTATACAGGGATTACTAATGATCTGGATAAGCGTATGGCGGCGCATAATAATGGGACGGCTTCTAAATATACACGTTGTCGTTTGCCTGTGCATTTGGTTTATTCTGAACCTCATTGTGATCGCAGTAGCGCAAGTAAACGAGAAGCACAAATCAAAAAATTACCTCGTGCTAAAAAGCTTGTATTGATTGAAACTGTAAACGGCATATAGAACAGTGATTTTTAATCGATGGCGAGGATGAATACGGTGAAATATATTAAAGGGAGCGCTGCATGAATAAAGGGCATTCGCTATTGAAAGCATTTGGCGCAATTAGCTTGCTATTGCTTTTGGTAGTGAGCGAGAGTGCAGACGCAGGATTATTCGGATTTGGCGGGGATAGCTGGAAAGAAGAAGTACTGTTGCATGATGGGCAAAAAATCATCGTGAAGCGGTCGCAAAGTTACGGCGGGCGGCATGAAATCGGACAACCTCCACCCATCAAGGAACACACTATTACCTTCACGCTGCCTGGTTCAAACAAAGCCATAACTTGGACCAGCGAGTATGGTGAAGATCTTGGTCGTACCAACTTTAACTTGCTCGCTGTGCATACGTTAAACGGCACTCCTTATATCGTCGCCGAACCAAACTTATCTTTGTCTTACAACAAATGGGGGCGCCCTAACCCGCCTTATGTATTCTTCAAATACGACGGCAAGGAATGGCATCGCATTCCATTAGAAGAATTTCCCTCCGAATTTAAAACCATTAATGTGGCTCTAACCCTCGGTGGGCGTGATGTGGAGGCAATGGTTAGTCTAGGCGTGGTGTCATCGGAGAATATCAAAGAGCGGAACAGTCACCTCACGCAACCCGAATATAAAACCATCATCCGAACGCCACTTGATGCTTGGAAGTCACGCCCACCGGGCAGCAATTCAGGGAGGATGGTTCGTACAGCAGATGGTTGGATGGGGATGGATTGGTTTGAAGATCAGCCCTCCCTCGAGGCTTGTTTAAAGCTCTGTGAACAGAAAAAAATTAGCTCGCAGAACTGTCCATGCAACTCACTTTTTAATGGGAAATAACCATTACTACGATTAATTCGTGTAAGTCGTGATGTAGAGTGCAATAAGCGAAGTGCATTGCACCGAATTTTGCGAGTCGGCATGCCGGGGTAGCCCGGCGGCTAGTCCCTTTTCTTGCTTCGCCAAGCAAAGTAACCAAAAGAAGGCGACGCCAACTGCGCCGTCCCTTCGGGATTCCTGAGCGTTACCGAATAAATCGGGCGGCAGCGCAAACTCGCACGATCCGCTGCGCGTCCACGTGCTCAGACATGCGCAGCCTTTATCCCGATTTTTCCGGTAACGCTCAGCGGCGCAGAAGGGGGTAAGTCAAAAAATCCACGCGCATAGCGCGTTCTGATGCTGGCTTTGCCAGCCTAAATGCCCTTTGTTGCATCGCTTCGGCTTGGGTTTTGAATCGGGGAAAAGGCAAGTATGTCTGAGCACGTTTACGTGCGAGTTTACGCGGCCGCCCGGTTCAAAAACTAAGTAGAGGGAACCCGCAGGGCGATGCAATAGGGTGCCTTTTTAGCTCCGGCATAACCTAAAGGTTAGCCTGCACTGAAATGGGGTAAGCAGGCATTTCGCCGATAGGCGAAAGCTCGCAAACTTCGTTTTCTTTGGTGCCTTTCTTTTGGGCAAACAAAAGAAAGATACTAGCCGTCGGGCTACCCCCGACCTCAGGTATTCAATATTGCGATTTTACCCTTTATCTGCTCCCGGACTTTCTTGGCTGGCTAAAAAGAAGTAGAATCAGGCCCTTTAGCTTGTTTATTCGGTCCTTCACATGTTGACCTTTCAAGAAATTATATTGACCCTGCAGAATTACTGGGCAAAACAGGGGTGTGTGCTGCTCCAGCCTTATGATATGGAAATGGGCGCAGGCACATTCCATACGGCCACTTTTTTGCGTTCGCTTGGCCCGGAGCCATGGAAAGCTGCTTACGTGCAGCCTTCACGTCGCCCAAAGGATGGTCGTTACGGTGAAAACCCTAATCGTTTGCAGCATTACTACCAGTTTCAGGTGGTACTGAAACCTTCCCCCGCGAACATTCAGGATTTGTATCTGGAATCCCTGCGTGCGCTTGGCGTCGATACCGGCGTGCACGATATCCGTTTTGTGGAAGATGACTGGGAATCGCCTTCTTTGGGTGCCTGGGGTTTGGGGTGGGAAGTCTGGCTGAATGGAATGGAGGTGACGCAATTCACTTATTTCCAGGAAGTCGGCGGCCTGAAATGCAAGCCGGTACTGGGTGAAATTACCTATGGTCTGGAGCGTTTGGCCATGTACCTGCAAGGCGTGGAAAATGTGTTCGACTTGACCTGGACGGAAGGGGTGACTTATGGCGATGTCTATCACCAGAACGAAGTGGAGCAATCCCGTTATAACTTCGAGCATAGCAATGTAAACTGGTTGTTTGATCAGTTCAATATGTTCGAATCCGAAGCCAAACGCCTGATGGAAGCAAATCTGCCATTGCCCGGATTCGAGATGGTGATGAAGTGTTCACATACTTTCAACCTGCTGGATGCCCGTGGTGCCATTTCCGTCACTGAACGCGCTGCCTACATCGGCCGGGTGCGCGTGCTGTCGAGAAAAGTGGCTCAGGCTTATTATGATTCTCGTGAAGCGCTTGGCTTCCCGATGTTAAACAAGAAGTAACGGATTATGTCAGACACTTTATTGATCGAACTCCTGACCGAAGAGCTGCCCCCTAAATCTTTGCAAAACCTGTCGCAGGTTTTTGCCCAGACGGTTTCAGAGGGATTGCGCGAAGAAGGTTTTTTGGCTCCGGACAGCGTTGTTACAGCTTATGCCACGCCCAGACGCCTTGCGGTTGCGGTGAGTAAAGTCGCAGGTAAAGCTCCGGATCAGGAAGTGGTTTTCAAAGGACCTTCGGTGAAAGCGGGTCTGGATGCAGAAGGCAATCCAACGCAGGCATTGATGGGCTTTGCGAAGAAGCAGGGTGTGGCGATTGATGCGCTGGAGCGGATTCAGGATGGCAAGAACGAAGCCTTTGCGTATCGGGGTATGGTGACTGGCAATCTGCTGGCTGCCAGTCTGGAAGGCAAGGTTCAGGCCGCGCTTAAAAAGTTACCCGTTGCCAAAATGATGCATTGGGGTGACAGTGATATTGAATTTGTGCGTCCTGTGCATGGCCTGATCATGCTGCATGGGAATGAAGTGGTGCCGGGTGATGTACTCGGGCTGAAAAGCGGCAGGCTTACCCGAGGCCATCGCTTTTTAGGTGAAGGCGAAATCACCCTGCAAAATGCCGCTGAATATGAATCCACACTGGCTACTCGCGGCAAGGTGATCGCCGATTTTGAACAGCGCAAGGCGCTGATTCGTGAAAAGTTGCAGGCGCAGGCGGGTGAAGGTCATGTGGTATGGGACGAAGCGCTGCTGAATGAAGTCACCGCGCTGGTTGAATTCCCTGTGGTGTATGCCGGTGAATTCAGTCAGGATTTCCTGAGCGTGCCACAAGAGTGCCTGATTATTTCCATGAAGCAGCATCAGAAATACTTTCCGCTGGTGGATGCCAAAGGTACGTTGTTACCGCGCTTTCTGGTGGTGAGTAATCTTGAAACGCCCGATCCGCAACATATCATTCATGGGAATGAGCGCGTACTGCGCGCACGCCTCTCCGATGCCAAGTTTTTCTACGATCAGGACCGTAAAATCCGTCTTGAAGACCGTGTGCCAAAATTGGAAAATGTGGTGTACCACAACAAGCTGGGTAGCCAGTTAGACCGTGTGCATCGTCTGCGAAAACTGGCAGGGGAAATTGCCCGTAAACTGGGGGCGCAAGCTGAACACGCAGAGCGCGCAGCTTATTTGTGCAAAGGTGATTTGCTGGCTGATATGGTGGGTGAGTTTCCCGAACTGCAAGGCCTGATGGGGCAATATTACGCGCGCAATGATGGCGAGCCGGAAGTGGTGGCGCAAAGTATTGAAGCCCATTACCACCCGCGTTTTGCCGGAGACTCTCTACCTCAGGAAAATATTGGTGCTTGTGTCGCGCTGGCGGATAAGCTGGATACGCTGGTGGGAATTTACGGTGTCGGCCTGATCCCTACGGGTGATAAAGATCCCTTCGGCTTGCGCCGCCACGCGTTAGGCGTGTTGCGCATACTGGCAGAAATGGCATTGCCGCTGGATCTGCTGGACCTGTTGCAATTGGCTAAATCACAATTTGCCGGTGAAGTGCTGGCTGACAGTGTCGCGACGGATGTGCATGGCTTTATGCTGGAGCGTTTGAAGCATTATCTGCGCGAATTGGCGAAGAACGATGCACAATCTGAAGAAGCATTCACTGTTGACGAGATTGAGTCCGTGGTGAGCCAGCGCCCAACCCGAATCGACTTGATTATGCCACGGTTGAAAGCGGTGCAGGCTTTCCGCAAATTGCCGGAATCGGAATCCTTGGCTGCTGCAAACAAGCGCATACAGAATATCTTGAAAAAGACAGAAGTGCCAAGTGGCGAAGTAGATATTGCTCTGCTCCAGGAATCAGCCGAAAGAGCCCTGTTCGAAGCAGTAAACCGCGTAAAACCGGCTGTGAGTTCTTGCATGCAAAATCGGGACTATACGGATGCCTTGAGTGTGCTTGCCGGCGTGCGGTCTGAAGTAGATACCTTCTTCAATGAAGTCATGGTGATGGCGGATGAACCTTTGATTCGCAACAACCGTCTAACGTTGTTGAACGAACTGGGTACCCTTATGAATCAGGTAGCGGATATTTCAAAACTGGCAGGATAAAACGCACATGCCCACGAAATTAGTCATTCTGGATCGCGACGGCGTGATCAATTACGACAGCGATCATTTCATCAAAACCCCTGATGAATGGAAGCCTATTCCTGGAAGTCTGGAAGCGATTGCACGTCTGAATCAGGCAGGATATCGCGTGGTATTGGCCACAAACCAGTCGGGCGTAGGGCGTGGTTTGTTTGATATGGCAATGCTGAATGCCATTCATGACAAAATGCACAAGCTGCTGGGCCAGCATGGCGGCAGGATTGATGCGCTGTTTTATTGCCCTCATGCGGCAGATTCCAAATGTGCCTGTCGCAAGCCCAGTCCCGGTATGTTTGAGGAAATCGCCAAGCGCTTCAATATGGGGCTGGAAGGTGTGCCTGCTATAGGGGACTCTTTGCGTGATTTGCAGGCGGCAGCTGCCATGGGTGCGCAACCGATTTTGGTGAAAACCGGAAAAGGCGAAAAAACCCTTGCTGCAGGTGGTTTGCCAGAAAATACACCCGTTTTTGATGATTTAGCTGCAGCGGTAAAACACCTGCTCTCTCAAGCATCATGATCTGGTTACGTTCATTGATTTATGCCTTGTGCGTGTTTGTTATCACGCCGGTTTATTCGATTATTTCCATTCTGACTTTTCCGTTTCATCCCATTACCCGCTACCGGATTATTTCCTATTGGGCGCGTTTAAATCTGTTTCTGGTTCGTGTCATTTGTGGCCTTAAATACAAGATAATTGGTGCGGAAAATATACCCGATACCCCCACGATAGTTCTGTCTAAACATCAATCTGCCTGGGAAACCATGGCATTTCAGCTTATTTTTCCGCCGCTGGTATGGGTGCTGAAGCGGGAGCTGTTGCGCATTCCTTTCTTTGGCTGGGGGCTTGCCATGACCAGCCCCATTGCTATTGATCGCGCTGCTGGCAAAGAAGCGCTCAAGCAAATTGTCGACCAGGGAAAACAGCGGTTGGCATTAGGATTCTGGGTAGTCGTGTTTCCCGAAGGAACCCGCGTAAAACCAGGTGAAAAAGGAAAGTACGGGATTGGCGGAGCATGGCTGGCAACACATACTGGCGCACCTGTATTGCCTGTGGCGCACAATGCCGGAGAGTACTGGGGTAAAAATGCTTTCTTGCGTTATCCCGGTACGATTACCGTGAGCATCGGCAAGGTGATCGATACAACCAGGATTAAAACATCCGAGCTGAACCAGCAGGTTGAAGAATGGATTGAATCAGAGATGGTTCGTATCGGGAGCCGGACAGAGGAATAACTGCCATGGGTTGGTTTTCCAGAAAAAACGCAATAGAAGCCTGCTGCATCCACTTACAGGGTCAGGCAGTACCTTATACCCTGAAACGCAGTGCCAAGAGAAAAACCGTGGGCTTGCGCATTGATGATAAAGGGCTGACAGTGAACATGCCATGGCGTGTTTCAGAGCAATGGCTGAATACCTATTTAATGCAAAAATCCAGCTGGGTGATACAAAAGCTGGAAGAGTTTCAGTCCAGACGCCCACCGGCAATGCAATGGTGCCATGGCGTCACCATTCCCTATTTAGGCAGCGAATTGTATTTGTGTTTGCAAAATGGCGTACGACGGAGCAAGGTGGCTCTGGATGGCGATAATTTATCGTTATGGCTGACAAATGAGCACGATACCAGCCAGATAGAAACCGAAGTGTTGAAGTGGTATCGTCGGCAGGCTCTGGCATGCTTGAATGAACGGGTAGCCGAGTATGCGCTGCGTCTTGCCGTGCCAATGCCTAAGATGCGGTTATCCAATGCTAAAACCCGCTGGGGGAGCTGCAATGCACGAGGCGAAATCCGGTTGAACTGGCGTCTGATTAAAGCCCCCCTGGAACAGATTGATTATGTTGTGGCCCATGAGCTGGCGCATCTTTTTGAAATGAACCATTCGCCCGCATTCTGGCAAACGGTTGCGCGTGTTTTTCCCGAATATGAGCGGGTAAGGCAGGCGTTGAGAGCGCAAAGTGCTTTGTATGGATTGTTTTAATCTGAATATTGGCGATTGAACGGTGTTTCTGGTTTACATTGTTAGCCTGATATAAACTGTTTTTTCACCGCAGAGGCGCGGAGGCGCAGAGAAATGCAGGGCTTTTGGTATTTGCACACAGCGCTGCCAGAGGTAACTCCAATCAATAAAGCAATACCGCATCGCACAACGAAGTTTTTCCTCTGCGCCTCCGCGCCTCTGCGGTAAATATTTTTCTGGCGTCGTTATGTGCTATTTATTCGAAGTTTAAAAGGAAAATCCCATGAGAATGTTACATACGATGTTACGGGTAGTCGATCTGGACAAAAGCATAGCCTTTTATACAAACGTGCTGGGTATGAAAGAATTGCGGCGCAAAGACTATCCTGACGGAAAGTTCACCCTGGCTTTTGTGGGATATGGGGATGAATCAGACCATACAGTGCTTGAGCTGACGCATAATTGGGATACTCATACGTATGATCTGGGAAATGCTTTTGGCCATATTGCGATAGAAGTGGCGGATGCTTATAAAGCCTGCGAAGAGGTCAAGAAGCTGGGGGGTAAGGTTTCTCGGGAAGCTGGCCCGATGAAGCATGGCACAACCGTGATTGCATTTGTTGAAGACCCCGATGGCTACAAAATAGAGTTTATCCAGAAGAAGCAATAGCGTGGACTGAACTGCCCAGTTATTTAATTACTGGGCATGAGCAGCTATCACTGTGAATTGATCGAGTGACTAAAATAAACTGGGACTGGCTTCCAGTACCATCTGGCACAGACCCGCTGGCAACGCTTCGCTGAAATAGTTGCCCTGCATATGCGTTACCCCTAGAGTTTGCAGGTAATGCGCGGTTTCAGCGTTTTCCACCCCTTCTACAATCATTTTCAGACTGAGTGCATCCGCCATTTGCACAATGGCCTGGACAATACGCCGACCATCTTCTGTATCGAGCCGCGATGTAAAGGAAGTGTCTATTTTGAGGATGTCTACCGGCATCGAATGTAACTGGGACAAGGCAGAATAGCCGGTTCCAAAATCATCAATGGCAATAGTAAATCCAGCGTCATGCAGTTCGTTCAGGCGCCTGGATTCGTAAGAAAGATCAAGCAATGCCACGCTTTCAGTAATTTCAAGCACGAGATCCTGCGGGGTTAAACCATATTGGGCAACTTTTTGCTTCAGTTTTTCTACAAACGCGGGTGCAAATAATTGCGCGCGCGAAATGTTGACAGAGGCCTGTACCGGCAGATTGGATTCGCGCCACCCTTTAAGCCGCTCTAATGTATGGTCGAAAATTTGCTCGCCCAGTTCATGAATGATGCCCAGGTGCTCTGCCATTGGAATGAAGATATCCGGACCGATCCAGCCATTTTGTTCGTCATGCCACCGGGCCAATGCTTCCAGAGAGACGACTTGTCCCGTACCGGCATCGAATATCGGCTGATAGAAAACCTGAAGTGTTTTTTCGTGAATTGCGCGGCTGAGGCGGGTCTGCAATAACACATTTTCTTTATCCAGTGACTTGTTATGGATATCCTGAAAAAATTGCACATTATTTCGTCCCACGCTTTTTGCGTGGAACATAGTGTGGTCCGCCACGCTCATAAGCGTTTCAGCGCTATTGGCATCATCCGGATAAACGGCAAACCCGATACTGATTGTGAGCTTTGTTTCTACGCCATCCAGATCAATACTTTCCCGTGCTGCTTCACGCAAGCGCTCCGCAATTCTCCGAATATCACCTTCGTTGTTGGCATCTGGCAGCAACACAACAAATTCGTCTCCTCCCCAGCGAGAAAGCGTGTCTATACCACGTAATACGGCTTGTAAGCGCTTACTTAATGTAACCAGTACTGTGTCGCCTGCTTTGTGCCCCAGCGTGTCATTGATGTGCTTGAAATGATCCAGATCTATAAACCCCATGGCCACTTTGGAATTGCTGCGCTGAGCCCGCGCAATGGCCTGATGCAGATGGTCTTCCAGCAAGATTCGGTTGGGGAGTTGGGTAAGCGCATCGTGCAGCGCCAGTTGCGTGATACGTTTTTCCTGTAAATAACTGGTGGTGATGTCCCGCAGTACACCGCGCAGTGCAGTAATTATTCCCTGAGGGGAGCGGTGGGCTAGCAAGTTTGCTTCGATCCATACTGGCTCATCTTTATTGTGAATCAGACGGAAACGGACAATATTGGCGTGTTTTTTTCCTGAAACCAGTTCCTGAATGACTGATTGCAGCGTTGGGCGATCATCTTCAATCACATAGTCGAGTAAAAGCTTACCTATGTATTGCCCTGTTTCGTCTGCTGGCGTGTCGAGTAACTTGCTCCATGCAGCACTGAAGTTGAGCAGTTTTCCCTCCAGTGATAAATCCAGAATGGCTTCTTCCAGCAGATTGAGTGTTTCCAGCATGGACAAACGCTGGGCCTCTTCCTGCATCAGTTCGGTAATGTCCCGAATCAACGCCACAATGTTGCGGGATTGCCCTGATTCGGAAGGCAGCATTTGCAAGCGCCCCAAGAAAAAACGGTCTTCGTCATTAATCCTGAGTGTGAATTCAAATGTCTCACGCTGGCTACTGGAAAGGACTCTGGGTGTGGCGCGCTGGATTGCTTTTGCCATTTCGGGGGGGAGTGCTTGACTCAATGTTTTCCCGGCCAGGTCGGCATCCAGTGCCAGTGAGAAAGTACGGCTGTCAATCCAGGTGTTGAGAATATGATTTTTATGATCGAATTCAATCACCATGTCTTCAGTGGCGCCAACCAATGCTTTAAGACGGCCGGTTGTTACTTCCAGGTTGATTTCGGCACGTTTGCGAGCCAAGGCCAGGGCAAGGCTGTTGGCAACAGCGCAGAGTACGTTGATTTCTACTGGTTGCCAGCTGCGCGTTTTATGGCAGAATAATCCGATAAAACCTTCCGTTTCACCTTGTACCAGGAGTGGAATGCACAGAACTGTGTGGATTTGGTGCCGTGCAAAAAGCGCTGCCTCTTCCTGAGGGAGTTCAGAAAGGTTTTTTGAAAATACCATGCCAACGTGCAAGGTGTCGGAAAGAAGCGGATAGTCGATATATTGGATTTCTCGAAATTCGCTGAACTCTGCCAGGCTGCTGACGGCTTCCGCTGATGACCAGGTACAGTGGAGTTTTGCGCTGACTGCGATACCTTCATCATGTTTGTTCAGGAAAAGTGCGCTACGATTGACACAAGTTGTTTCGGTGAGCAGACGCAGTACTTCAGTCAGATTCTGCTCGCTGGTTTCTTCCAGCAATAGGCCGGCGACGATACCCAATGCCTTAAGGTACCGTTTATGTAACTCCAGTTCATCTGCTTCAGAAACCGGGGTTGCCCCTGTGAGGGTGCAGACCTCATTCATTTTGTCTTTTCTCCCCCTTGGCGGGATTATTATCGTTAAATTTGTTTAGGGTTATACAATACGAATCTTGCTTGGGCCGTCTATTGCCTCAATGGCTTGTTTAGATGGCTGCCCTTCAAGCACGGCTTTTAAGCCGGGCAGGTAATGGTTTACACACTCAATTGAGAATTTTACCAAAGTTTCCACCATTTGATTGGTTAAAACGCCACCTGCAACATCAATGCTGTTTTTGAAGTTAATTTCACCATCGTTCATGTCCAGTTCAAAATTACCCAAGGGCAGACCATAATTCGCCCTGTTGATAAAATCGGCAATGTTGGGGATGTCGGGATGGCGAATCACAAGGCCTTGAGGACGCGCGTAAGTCAATAGTCGCTGGGTGTCTTCATGGGCATGAATAAACATATCCAGTTTGCCATTGGGGATTTTTACAGTAAGGTTCAGTACCGGAAAACCTTCTACTTTGGTGGCTTCCAGTTCGAGAGCCTGGAGGCTGGAGGCGGCGGTTTCAATCAAGGACATTGTTACGGATTCCGTTGTTTTATTTTGTTAATCGTCTATTCTTCTATGAAACAGACATTGTTACAAGCCTGGTCTGTCTGCTATATCAAGAAAGTCTGGCAAGTGCTGTCAACTGGTTCTTTATTATTTTTCTTGCTGTCTGTTTGAACAATAATTGGCGATACGCGCGAAGGCTTCTACAGATAAGTTTTCTGCGCGTAGCTGGGGGTCGAGTGCGAGTTGTGTAAAGTCGTCTGGTGACAGGAATTCATGCAGGGTGTTGCGCAGCGTTTTTCTTCGCTGTCCAAAGCCGGCAGCGACTATTTTGGCAAACAGGGATTTGTCTTGCACCGGATGTTCTGGAGCAGGAAAAGGAATTAAACGGACGATTGCCGATTCAACTTTTGGCGCTGGCCGGAAAGCATCCGGAGGGACGGTAAACAGGTATTCCATTGCAAAGCAATATTGCAGCATGACAGAGAGTCTGCCGTAGTCTTTGCTGCCAGGTACCGCCACCATACGTTCAACCACTTCTTTCTGGAGCATGAAGTGCAAGTCGATCAAGTTCGCGTTGAATTGGCTGAGATGGAACAATAAGGGTGTGGATATGTTGTAGGGCAGATTGCCAACAACCCGAAAGCGTTCGCCAATGCTGGAGAAATCGAAGCGTAATGCATCCATTTCATGAATAGTCAGGCGGTCCGGTGTAAACTCGTCATGCAGACGTTTCACAATGTCACGGTCAATTTCCACCACATGCAGATGTTGAAGTTTTTCCAGCAACGGGCGGGTCAATGCGCCCAGGCCGGGGCCGATTTCAACCATCACATCATTTTCTTTCGGCCCGATGGCAAAAATAATGTCCCGTATGACTCGTGAGTCAACCAGGAAGTTTTGTCCGAAACGTTTGCGAGGAATGTGGGAAGACATAGTGAAGATACTGCTGTTAATCAGGAGTGCAGTTTATCATTGTTATGGCCATTTGAATTGCTGCCAGCAAACTGCCGCTTTCAATCTGGCCAGTACCTGCCTTATCCAGCGCGGTGCCGTGGTCTACCGAAGTGCGGATGATGGGTAATCCAAGCGTGACATTCACCCCTTCCCCAAAACTGGCATATTTTAAAACCGGTAACCCTTGGTCGTGGTACATGGCAAAGACGCAATCGGCATCTTTCAAATACGTTGGCGTAAACAAGGTGTCTGCGGGATAGGGGCCGCGAACATCGATTCCCTCTTCGCGCAACTGGTTCAGGGCAGGAATGATGATGTCGATTTCTTCATGTCCCAGATGGCCCGATTCCCCTGCATGGGGATTCAATCCTGCCACCAGTATGCGTGGGTGAGGCAGCCCAAAGCGGTTTTGCAGATCATGGTGCAGGATGCGCAGGGTATCCAGAAGACTGTCATGGGTGATAGCGGCTGCCACTTCATTCAGAGCCAGATGAGTGGTAGCCAGGGCGACTCGCAGTCCGCCTCCCACCAGCATCATGACTACTTGAGGGGTGTTGGTGTGCTCTGCCAGATATTCGGTATGGCCAGTAAAAGGGAAACCCGCATCGTTGATGACCCCTTTGTGGACTGGCGCGGTCACCATGGCATCAAATGTGCCGGTCAGGCAACCAGAGATCGCGCTGCGCAGAGTTTCCAGTACATAGTTGCTATTGACCGGCTGTAAAATGCCAGGTGCTGCTGGTACGGTCAAGGTATGGTCGAGTACATACAGTGTACCGGCTTGGGCAGGGGTAACAGGGGTGGTTTGGTCAAAATCAATTAGATTGATCTGTAAATTCAGCTGGGCGGCCCGTGTTTTAAGTAAGTCTTTATCTGCGATAACAACAATGCGGGCCGGTATGGTATGTTGTGCCAGCATGACGCATAAATCCGGTCCAATACCTGCGGGTTCGCCTGCAGTGAGCGCTATCGTTGGAATGGCAGTGGGCTTAGACATGAACTATGAACCTTGAAGTTGTTGTCTGGGAATGATCAGCATGGGAGCAGTTGTTATCATCATTCTGGAACTTGATCTGCATGCATGGCACACGGTCACTTTACACCGTAAATAGCAAAAGGCTATTTACGGAATGATAAATTTATTATTTTTCTTCCAGACGGTTTTCAACGTAGGCCTGATCTCTCATCTGGCGAACAAAATCCTGGTAGGCCTCGTCTGATTTTCGAGCGCGTATTGCCTGGCGAGCCATGAGTTTCTGGCTTTCTTCCGACACGTCTTTATTTCGGCGCTCCAGCACTTTGATCAGGTGCCAGCCAAACTGTGATTGTATCGGTTTGCTTACTTGCCCTGGCTTAAGCGCATCCATGGCGCGTTCAAACTCAGGGACAGTATCTCCCGGAGATAGCCAGCCCAAATCTCCACCTTTTGAGGCACTGCCATCATCTGAATGTTGTTTTGCCAGTTCGGCAAAATTTGCACCGTTATCAATGCGCTCCTTAAGCTGATTGAGTCGATTTTTGGCATCTGTTTCGGAAACCAGTTCATTGGTTTTAATCAAAATATGTTGTGCGTGGGTCTGGCTGATCACCATCGGCGTATCTTTGCCGCGTTTATCCAGGACCTTCAGAATATGGAAACCATTAGGGCTGTGCAAAACAGATGTGGTTTCGCCGGGTTGCAGCGATTTGATTGCATCGACAAATAAACCGGGTAACTGACCGGAATTACGCCAGCCTAACATGCCCCCTTCCATGGCATTGGCGGCATCGGAATAACTGGCTGAAACCTGGCGGAAGTCTGCGCCGCTCTTTAGCTCTTTTAATGCCTGTTCTGCGCGTGCACGCTTGGCATTGATTTGTTCCGGGCTAGCCTGTTCCGGCACGCGGATTTGAATGTAACCCAGGTTGTATTCTTCATTCTTATCTGCTGTGCTTTGTGTACTCAGAAAGTTTGCAACCTCGCCATCGGTAACGTTGATCCGGTTGTCTACATCACGCTCCCGCAGTCTAGAAAGAATGATCTCGTTGCGGATATCTTCACGGAATTTGCTGAATTTCAATCCATCTTTTTCCAGCGCGGCACGAAATTGTGAAGGGTTTAATTTGTTTTCTTCAGCAATGCGCTGTAATGCCTTGTCCAATTGCGCATCGTCTACGCGAATGCCAGTCTGTTTGGCGAATTGAAGCTGCACGCGGTCATTGATCATGCGTTCCAGTAATTGTTTTTCCAGTATTTGCTGGGGAGGCAAGGGAGTGCCTTTCTGCTTTAGTTGCAGCATTACCTTGTTTAAACGGTCATCCAGTTCAAATTGTGTAATCACTTCATCGTTGACGACTGCAACGATGTGGTCAATAGGCTCAATTTTCTGAGGTGAAAGTGTGGTGGCCGGGGTCAGGGTGCTTGTTGCTGCCTGAGCCAAATCAGTAGTGCAGGCCATGGAAGCCAGCACAATACCTAATGCTGTGATGAGCTTGGTGGACGTGTGTTTTGTAACTGAATTCATGATTTAGTCTTTAATGAAAATAGTGAGGATGACATACTGGTTTATTCATTTGTTTTGGTATAACCAGATATGTTTTGCTTTAGTGTATCCAGCGGATTGGACCCTAAACGGCTTACGCCGTTCAATTCCAGTTGCAGGAAAATCGAGTTGGAAGACTGGGCCGTGGCTGTTGCTATGCGGTGTGCCACGACTCTGAACGCCCAGCAACCTGCACTATATTCAATGCCGGCAAGCCCTTCCACAATGGTACTGTCAAGCAGGGAGTAATTCAAACGCGCCAATCCGGAAATATTTCCGCTCAACGGCCATTGCGTAGAAAGATCTATTTGTTTCAGGCTGTCACGCGTAAATCGATAAGACATGTTGATAACCTTGCCAGGCTCCGGCCGGTAGCGTGTGCTGAAACTGGATTTCTGAGTCAGGTGCTGATTG
The DNA here is from genome assembly GCF_004346685.1 of Sulfurirhabdus autotrophica. Taxonomy (NCBI): domain Bacteria; kingdom Pseudomonadati; phylum Pseudomonadota; class Betaproteobacteria; order Nitrosomonadales; family Sulfuricellaceae; genus Sulfurirhabdus; species Sulfurirhabdus autotrophica. The sequence goes on along the minus strand of NZ_SMCO01000011.1, from coordinate 36,779 downwards.
GGGTTGTATTGCCAGCCGGCATCCAAAGACCAAGCAGATGAAATCTGAGCGCTCAGCGCGGCCAGAAAATCCGATGTTTTGGTGTTACGTGCGGGTGCATTTAGCGTAACTTGTTGCTCGTTAAAGTAAAAGCGCTGACCAATCGCAGCCCTTACGCGTTCAAATCCGGTTTCAGGTTCTATTAAACGTGTGGTAAGTGCCGTGGTCAGCTGATTGGCATCGCTGATGCGGTCGCCACCGGTAAACTGATTTTCGGAGAAAATCTGGGCAAAGTTAAAGTCGGCAATCCCTGAATCAAAATTGGGAATCTGGCTCTGGTCGCGATAAGGAACACGCAGATAATAAAGTCGCGGTTCCAGCGTTTGCAGATATGCTTTATCCAAAAAGTTGGCGTCGCGCTCAAACACCATGCCGCTGTCTACGCTGATAATAGGTACTGTACGTGTCGAGTCCGGGAAAGATGTCTGGTTTTTGTCCAGGGTGTAATGAGTGTAATGCACCCCTATCTTGGGTGTAATGTAAGCAAAGCTGTTGTTTAAAGGCAAGCTGATGCTCGGATAAATGGTAAAGCGCTTTCCGTCTGGCTGTAGAGCCGTCGGCGCAGGATTGTTGAAATTGACAAACTCGCTGGTCAGCCCGATGTCGGTGCCATAGATATCCTGTTTCAATGCTGTCAGCGTCAATTGCGGAGTGCGATGATACGGCTGGACGATTGGAGCAAGCGGATCTTGTAATGTCTGGAAACGTTGTACGCGTGCAGAAAAGCCCCACCAACCGCCACCGTTGTAACTTAATACCCCTTCTCTTGGCAAGTTGGTTTGCGTGGTATTCGTCAGCCGGGTACTTAAGTCACGGAAGTAGTTGTCGTCTGACACTTTTTGTATATTGAGGCTGCCTGACCAGTTGTAATCAAATCTTTGAGCGTGCTGCAGGTTAAGCGCATAACGATTGATATTTGCAACGCGGTCATTGGGTAGATATTCAAACTGTGCCGAACCGGCGTAAGTGGGTTGCAGATAACGAAAATCAGACCCAATCTGTAAGCCACGCTTGGATAAGAGGCGAGGACTTAATGTTAAATCGTAATTAGGCGCTATATTCCAGTAATAAGGTGTCGTGATTTCCAGCCCGCTATTGCCGCTGCTACCAAAACTAGGGGTAAGCAAGCCGGATTTCCGCTGATTATTTAGCGGAAACTCCAGCCAGGGGGTATACAAAATGGGGACGCCTTTAAATTCTATGTAAGCATGATGCGCAGTGCCGATTTGCGAAGTGCGATCAAGATCAAGGTTGCCGGCATGGATAAACCAGTCATCCTGCCCCACAGGGCAAGTGGTGTAAGACGCATCTTTTATCTGGAATTTATCTTCTCCCTGAAATTCCAGTCTTTCCCCGGTTCCCCTTGCATGGGTACCGGCCAGTTCATAAGCTGGTTTTTCCATGTAACCCACATTGGTGTCCAACTTCAGTTTCAGCTCTGGCCCGGTGATAATGTTGCCTTTTTGCTCAATCCGCACATTTTTTTCGGCAAACAGTTCATCAGTTGGCTGAGAGTAAGTAAGGTGTTCAGCGAACAGTGTCTTATCATATTTTTGCATTTCAACTTTGCCAAACGCTTCTACTTCCTGATCCTGGTGACCTTTAATTTGGTCTGCAGAGAGAATAATAGGGGCGTTTGCCGGGTCAAGGGTCGGCGACGTAGTTTTGGGTGGTTGGCCAACACCAGAGTCCGTTTGTACAGACTTTGCGGGTGGAACTGTTGCTGCTGTGCCTGAATTCTCTGTATTTATGGGTTTTGCTGAAACTGGCTGCTTGGGGGGGCTACTGGGGTCGGGTGTTTTTTTTGTTTGCACAGTCGGCTCTGCCGCCTGCAACAATGCAGGGTCAACTTTGAGTAGTGGCAAATTGGTTGCAGACAGGGCGCTTGTCGGATACAGATATAGCAGAGCCAGTGCAATGGGTGATAAACGGATAGTTTGCATTATTGTTAGTTAAGCAAGGATAAATGATAAAATCGCATAATTCTAACATTTAAGCAATGCAGGTACTTCTTTTGATACGTACAAAAATGCGCCAGGAATGGTTGCAAAAACAATTTCCCAGCGCTACAGCAAGGCTGGAAGTGGCTTCAGCCGATGCCAGCTTTCGACATTATTTTCGTGCTACGGTAGCAGAAAAAACCTACATTTTGATGGATGCGCCCCCTTCGCACGAGGATTGCAAGCCATTTATAGCTGTATCCAAACTTTTTGGCGAGACAGGTGTACATGTGCCGGAAGTGTTGGCACAGGATTTAGAGCAAGGTTTTTTGTTGCTGACGGATTTGGGGAATGCGACTTATCTTTCGGTCCTGAATGATGAAAATGCGGATGATTTGTACGGAGATGCCATTGATGCGCTGATTCAGATTCAAAAGGGCAGTCGCCCCAACGTGCTGCCCGAATATGATGCGACATTGTTAACCCGTGAAATGAACTTGTTGCCGGAATGGTATATCAGCAAGCATTTGCAGCATGTTCTCAGTGATGAAGAAAATGCCGTGCTAAACACTGTTTTTGAAAGTGTGCTGAGTAATAATCTGGTGCAGGGGAAAGTGTTTGTGCATCGGGATTACCACTCGCGTAATTTGATGGTGAGCAAACCCAATCCCGGCATACTGGATTTTCAGGATGCGGTCTATGGCCCCATTACTTACGATCTGGTGTCTTTGTTTAAAGATGCTTATATTCAGTGGGAAGAAGCACAGGTCCTGGATTGGGTGATCCGCTATTGGGAAAAAGCCAGAAAAGCGGGCTTGCCTGTGCAGCAAGATTTTGCAGAGTTTTATCGCGACTTTGAGTGGATGGGAGTGCAGCGCCATATCAAAGTATTAGGCATTTTTGCACGGCTTTTCCACCGCGATGGCAAAGATGGCTATATCAAGGATATGCCGCTGGTGGCCGACTATTTACGCAAGGCATGTACGCGTTATCGTGAGCTGGTACCACTCATCAGGTTGCTGGATAAACTGGAAGGCGCGTCTGAAACCAGTGTAGGGTATAGTTTCTGATGGGTTGTTCTTCATTATACGGTGCCTTCAATTGAAGGCCATGATACTGGCAGCCGGGCGGGGCGAACGTATGCGTCCTTTGACCGACACCACTCCCAAGCCATTGCTGCAAGTGGGCGGCAAACCGCTCATCGTGTGGCATATTGAAAGGCTGGCTAAGGCCGGATTCAGGGAGCTGGTGATCAATCATGCTCATCTTGGCGGGCAAATTGAAGCCAGTCTGGAAGAGGGCAGTCGTTTTGGGGTGAGCATTCGCTATTCTTCAGAAGTGGAGGCACTGGAAACCGCTGGTGGCATTGCCAATGCTTTACCTTTGTTGGGTGATGCGCCTTTTCTGGTGGTGAACGGGGATATTTTCTGCGACTATGATTTTTCAAATGTAGCAGCAAAGTACGACGAGCAAGTGTCGCTTAATAGTCACCAGTTGGCGCATTTGGTATTGGTAGCTAACCCGGAACACAATGGAGCAGGCGATTTTGGATTGCAGAATGGCAAGGTTGTGGAATCAAGTGAATCCATGCTGACGTTTAGCGGCATAGGCGTGTATTCGCCTGAGTTGTTCGATGGGATAGTGCGCGGCAGCAAGGCTAAACTGGCGCCATTATTGCGCGCGGCCATGGCATCTGGCAAAGTCACTGGTGAATATTATGCGGGGCGCTGGGTTGATGTAGGGACGCCTGAACGGCTGAAACAACTGGATGAGTCGCTGCATGGACGCTGAAGCAGTCAGAAAATCCGTTACACTGGACCCTCAATGGGCCAATGAACTGAAGCAAGCCTGGCTTGCATTGATGGAATTAACTGTGTGGGGGGATGTCAAATCTACACGGCTGGGCGCAATGGGAAAATTGCGCAAAAAAACACTGGATTTAGGTGAAAAACTGAAATCTCTTGCCGCTGACCGGGAATGGATACCCCATCCACGTGAGCGGGTAAAGAATGCATTAGGCTCATCCTTTAATCTGCGAGACAGCTTGTTGCAATTGGAGCGTGCGGCCAAAGATGTGGATGGCGGAAGTGAATTGGCGAGTTTTAGCCAATTGATGATCAGGCTGCATACGTTGATCGTTCCGCCCCTAGAGATACTGGAAAATCAGTGGGCAACACTGCTGGACTCTCAATATCAGGATGAAGATCAAGAGGAAGATCAGGAATGACCGACATAAAACGTTATCAAGAACGGCGCCACCATTTGAGCGATCTGATGGGGCAGGGTATCGCTATCATTCCTACAGCGCCTGAGCGCTTGCGTAATCGGGATAGCCACTACCCCTACCGCTTTGATAGCTATTTTTATTACCTGACAGGATTTGCCGAGCCTGAGTCAGTGCTGGTCCTGGTGGCAGGTGATATTCCCAAAAGTATCCTGTTTTGTCGTGATAAAGACATGGAACGTGAAATTTGGGATGGCTTTCGCTATGGCCCAGAAGCAGCGCGCGAAGCGTTTGGATTTGATGAAACTTATTCCATTTCCAAACTGGATGAACTCGTGCCCAAACTGCTGGCTGATCAACCGACGATGTTTTATGGTATCGGTGTAGACAGTCACTGGGACGAACGCATGGTAGCGTGGTTGAATCGTGTGCGGGAACAATCGCGCTCCGGCGTCGTCGCGCCATCGGAAATTCGCGATATACGGGTTCCTCTGGACGAAATGCGCTTGATCAAACGGCCGGAAGAAATTCATCTTATGCGTCGTGCTGCAGAAATTTCCACGGGCGCTCATAGTCGCGCCATGCTAGCAACTCGTCCCGGACGAAACGAATACGAAATAGAAGCCGAACTGATGCACGAATTTCGTCGTCATGGTGCTGAGTCCCCCGCTTATACTTCCATCGTCGCTGGGGGAGCCAACGCCTGCGTGCTGCACTATATAGCTAATAATGCACCCTTAAATAGTGGTGATTTGCTGTTGATTGATGCAGGTTGTGAAATGGGTGGCTATGCTGCCGATATCACCCGTACGTTCCCAGTGAGCGGTAAATTCAGTCCAGCCCAGAAAGACCTTTACGAAATGGTGCTGGCCTCTCAGGCAGCAGCGATTGCTGTCTCTGTCTCCGGACACACCTGGGATGAGCCCCATCAGGCAGCCGTTAAAGTATTAGCACAAGGGATGATCGATTTCGGGCTATGCAAGGGTACTGTAGATGCCGTGATCGAATCAGGTGATTACAAGCGGTTTTACATGCACCGTACAGGTCACTGGCTGGGACTGGATGTGCATGATGCCGGCGAATACAAACATGAAGGCAAGTGGCGTGAACTGCAACCCGGCATGGCCTTGACGGTAGAGCCGGGCTGTTACGTGCGGCCGGGTGATGATGTGCCGGAAGCCTTCTGGAATATCGGAATTCGTATCGAAGACGATATATTAGTAACGGTAGAGGGTAACGAAGTGCTTACCGCTGCTGCGCCAAAAACGGTTAGCGAAATTGAATCGCTGATGCGACATGATTGACCATGTAGATGTGCTTATCGTAGGTGGTGGACCGGTTGGCGCCACCTTGGCACTTGCGCTCAAAGCCAGTGGGTTGCAGGTGATGGTGCTCGAAGCGCGTCATGATTTCAGCCGCAAACCCGACCCGCGTACCCTCGCGCTTTCTTACGGCAGCAAATTGATCTTAGAACGCATGGGTATCTGGTCTGCATTGCCCCAGCCAACGTCTATTGAAACGATTCATATTTCCCATGAAGGCGGGCTTGGGCGTTCAGTCTTGAGTGCCGAACAAGAAGGGATTCCTGCGCTGGGTTACGTAGTGAACTATGCTGCGCTGGATCAGGCGTTACATGAAGCCTTGCTGCAAAGCAATGTGCATTATCTGACAGGGGCGCAGGTTACCCAAACCCGTGCTACACAAAGTTATGCCGTAGCTGATTTTGATTTTCAGGGCGCATCACATCAAGTGACAGCGCGGCTACTGGCGCTTGCCGATGGCGGGCGCAACCAGAGCGGAGTTTCCGGGGCAGAGCGCCATGTTAGGGACTACCGGCAAACTGCAGTCGTGGCCCAGGTAAAAACAGAGTTGCCACATAAACAAGTCGCCTACGAGCGCTTTACGCCAGATGGGCCGGTGGCATTGTTGCCTTCTGGAGATGGTTTTGCGTTGGTATGGACTGCTACGCCAGAAGCGGCAGAGGCCATACTTCAGCTGGACGACACAGCGTTTATGCACAGGTTGCACGCCCATTTTGGTGACCGGTTAGGCGGTTTTGTTCAGGCAGGTCACCGCGCCAGTTTCCCGCTTTCTCTCAGCTATACAAAACCGGTAACAGGCCCGCGCAAAGTGGCGCTCGGCAATGCTGCGCAAATGTTACATCCAGTTGCAGGGCAGGGGTTCAATCTGGGCTTGCGTGATGCATGGGAGTTGGCAACTGAAATCTTGCATGTATCGCCGTCAAATATTGGTAGTGCTGAAATGCTGGCGCATTACAGTAGCAAACGGCGAATGGATACAGCAGGCGGTATTTTATTTACCGATGCGCTGGTGCGGGTGTTTTCAAATGACAATCCATTGTTACACCATAGCAGGGGAGCCGCATTAATCGGATTGGATTTATTGCCCCCGCTGAAAAGTCTGGTCGCAAGAAAAATGATCTTCGGGGCACGGGGATGAATGTGGACGGGGAGATGGAATTCGACATCATCATAGTGGGCGCTGGGTTAGTAGGGGCAGCTTTTGCCCGTTCTTTAAAAGGCAGCGGCCTCAAGCTGGCCTTGATTGAAAATCAGGTTTCTCAACAGCCACCCAAAGAAGGAAGCTGGGACAGCCGGATTTATGCCATCAGCCCGGGTAACGTAAAGTTTTTGTCCCGGTTGGCTATCTGGCAAACACTGGATGCTAATCGCGTAGCACCTGTTTACGACATGCATATTCGCGGCGATGCGGCCTCAGCACAATTAGATTTCAGCGCTTACGAAGCAGGTATGCCGGAACTGGCATTCATACTGGAAAGCCGTTTGCTGCAGCATGCACTATGGCAAGCACTGGCAGAGCAGGAAAACCTCCGTATTTTTTGCCCGGCAAACTGCGAATCACTTGAGATCAATGAGGATTTTGCAACCCTCCAGTTGCAGGATGGAACCAGTCTGAAAGCCAATTTGATCGTGGCGGCAGACGGAGCTAACTCCTGGGTGCGCAGTCAAGCGGGCATTGAGGCTAATCCCAAGCCTTATCAACAGATGGGCGTAGTGGCCAACTTTGCTACAGAAAAACACCATGGAAATATCGCCCGGCAATGGTTTCGTCACGACGGTGTGTTAGCATGGTTGCCGCTGCCAGAGAACCAAATCTCCATTGTCTGGTCTACTTGGGATGAATCCGCACAAGCATTGATGGCATTGCCTGAAGGTGAGTTCTGCAATGCCGTGCGTGAGGCGGGTAATAGCGCCTTGGGGAACATGCAACTGGTGACCCCCCCCGCTGCGTTTCCATTGCGGCTGTTAAGATTGGACTCTTTAGTCAAACCACGTATTGCACTGATTGGTGACGCTGCCCATAATGTGCATCCACTGGCCGGACAAGGGGTCAATCTGGGTTTTCATGACGCGCAGAAACTGGCAGAAGTGCTGATTGATCGTGGTCCGCAACACGATTGCGGAAATTATCAGTTGCTGAGGCGTTACGATCGCGCCCGTAAAGAAGATATTTTAGCGATGCAATTGGTCACAGATGGGCTGCAAAAACTGTTTAATAATGAAAGTGACTTGCTGCGGCAAGTGCGGAATGTTGGATTGAAACTGACGAACAAACAAGGATGGATTAAAAATCAGCTCATGCGGCATGCCCTGAGTTAACTTCATTTACATGCATCATTAATCTTTAGGAAATTTTATGCTTAAAAAAATATTTGCCATTGCTCTGCCAGTCTTTTTGCTGGCTTGTTCAGCGCAAGCTGATGAAGCGGCTATCAAGAAGACAATGCAAGAACGTTACGGTGTCGAAGTGCAGAGTATTACTAAAATACCTATTAAGGGTATGTATGAAATTGTAGTTGATGGGCAGATTTTATACGCGGATGAAAAAGCGAATTATTTCATTGCGGGTGCATTAGTAGAAACTAAGAGCAAGGCTAATCTAACTGAAGCCCGTATGCAGGATTTGCTTAAAGTTGATTTTAATACGCTGCCATTGGATTTGGCTATCAAAATTGTTAAAGGAAATGGCAAACGCAAGTTGGTTGTATTCTCTGATCCTGATTGTCCATTTTGCAGAAAACTTGAGAAAGAGATGGAAGGTTTGAACAATGTCACTATTTACACATTTCTTTTTCCAATCGCCTCGTTACACCCTAATGCTGGTGAAAGAGCCAAGGCGGTTTGGTGTTCCCCTGATCGAGCTAAAGCGTGGACTGATCTGATGTTAAATGGGATTGAACCTAAAAATGTAGCTACATGCAATACCCCGTTGGATAAAATAGCTGAATTGGGTGGAAAACTGAAGGTGAATGGTACGCCAGCCCTGATTTTTGCGAATGGTCGTAGGGTGCCAGGTGCGTTACCTGCAAGCCAGATTGAGAAGTATTTAAATGAGGCTTCAGCAAAATAGTTTAGGTCCAATTTAATTACATTCATCAATTGTTTCTTATATTTTTCAAGGATAATAATGCGCGAAGTTTGGGACTCACACTACGATAGTGAATCTTACATTTTCGGCACTGAGCCCAATGTTTTCCTGGCTGCGCAAAAGCCACTGTTAAAAGCGTGCCAGCACGTGCTGGCCGTAGCCGATGGTGAGGGAAGAAATGGCGTATGGTTGGCCCAGCAAGGTCTGGACGTGCTTTCAGTGGATATCTCACCTATCGGGCAAGCTAAAGCCAAGAAATTGGCAGCTGAGAAGGCTGTGGATATCCAGTTTGAAGAAGCAAACTTGCTCAGCTGGGATTGGGGAAAAGCCCGATTTGATGTAATTGTGGCCATCTTCATCCAGTTTGTTTCCCAGGAAGATCGCACCAAAATGTTCCAGCATATCAAGCAAGCACTCAAGCCGGGTGGTTTGCTGATATTGCAAGGCTACACCCCGAAACAGCTGGAATATAAAACCGGTGGCCCCGGGCAGGTAGAAAATCTGTATACGCCAAAAATGTTGCAGGATTATTTTGCCGATATGGAAATCCTGCATTTGCAGGAGCATGAAGAGTTTATAGCAGAAGGCACCAAGCATCACGGCATGTCTGCATTGGTGGATATGGTTGCGCGCAAACTTGCTTAGTGTGTTTTTTTTGCTTGGTAAGAGAAAATTCAAATTTTTGCTTCACCGCAGAGGCGCTGAGACGCAGAGGAAAAGCAAAATTTGTTGTAGTGTGCAATAAGCGAAGCGCGCAAGGCGTTTTGTAGGGTGTCAATAAGCGAAGCGCATTGCACCGGATGTTTTATTCGTCGCTTTATCGATCACTCTACGCGAGTTGATGCACCTCGAAACAGCATTTTCCTTTGCGCCTCCGCGTCTCTGCGGTGAACTATTTTGTGTGAATACTCGTATATTTCTTTTATACGCATTTCTGAACTGGTATCAAATCTAAACGTTTACTTGGTCGAAGCATCCGGGAATTTTAACAAATCATGCAAACAAAGCGATGGGAACTCTTTGTCCAACACCTTAATTCCTCTGTGCGCTCGTGTTGTCCATCCCTTGCCTCGTGTAATCAGGTCATTCCAAATCTCTTCGATTTCCCACGCTCTATGTTCCTTGAAATAAGAAAGCAGGGATGCCGCTTGCCGCAAATCCTTTCCTGCTTTTACGGCAAATGTACCTTCGCGTTCTCCAAATATCAGCACCTTGTCCAAGGTATAGCGAAGGGGGTGCGGTATATTGACTACCACCGCGCCTTCGTTGCAGAACAATACGGTTTGTTGTACTTGTTCAAGTGAGAACTCCATGAACTTTAGCGGTTGCAGGGTTACGTGCAATTGTTTATGTTCGTAAGGTTTTTCGCCGCCTCGATGAAGCGTCGTCAGAAAATCCAGCCTGAATCCGGGCTCTTGCGGAATGAGGTAAGTGCCACCAGCCTTGGAGGATAGCCCGGAAATAGGCAGGAAGCCCATTCGAAGCGATTGGATGGCATCATGCGTTTGCACCTCGATGTTAGAAGGTAAGGCGAGGGACAAGCTCTTGCCTGCATGGGCGAAGTCAATGTCTTGTGTGCGAGAAGCATCACCCCACTTCACCCCCAGCATGTTGCCGTATGCCAGAAAGGCGTGCGTGCCAATCAGCACCCCTCCGGCTTGGAAAAACCCGTACTCCGCCAGACGGCGTACTACCCTGAAATGGCGCGGTAGCACGGGGGCGCAACCAAGGGCTTCAGCCGAACGCGCAAGTGGTTCAAGCGCTTTAGTGGAAGCGGGTTGTATTTTTCGCTCGATCAGTGCTCTAACCCCGTCATTGTCCGGTCCTACGAAAACTTGTCGCAACTTCCCTGACGGCTCGGTGTACTGATAGTACCAATATTTGTGTCCCTTGACCGTCTTTGCCGCAAAGGAGCCAGAAAGATCTGCAACCGAGCGTAAATGCGCTGCAGATAATGCCGCATCAACAAGTTGCGCATAGGCGGTTTGTGCCGTATTGGTTAATTCCGTGTAATGGTTCATGGTGGTTATACTAACTACAAGACAATTTTAGTATAACTGATTATGTTGGTTATACTAGTAAATGCTGTAAATTAGTATAACCAACAATTGAGATGATTGAACTTAAATTCTGGATAGCTGCTGCGTCGCCAAGAGTCTTGCTGGCTGGCAACGCATGTAAGGCGTGATGTAGGGTGTCAATAAGTAAAGCGAATTGCACCGGATGTTGTATCAGCGCATTAACGGCCTCACCCGACGCGAGCTAATGCACCTCGAAACCGCTTTCCCTCAGCGCCTCCGCGCCTCTGCGGTTAAGCGGAAAAACCTCAGCTACATTTCCCGTTCTTATCCACTTTCATATATTTCAGAAGCCACGCTTTAACCCGCTCCCGCGCATGCTTGGTCGCAATTTTTTCTTCCGGACTTTGATCGTTACGGAAATCAAAAGCGCGACGTGCTAAAGGGTAATATTGCATTTCTACAGGCACCCCACGTTCGTATAGTGCATAAAAAGCACGCCCGCCATTCATGCGGCGCAATTCATAATCCTGTTCACCGATTAAAAACAGCATGGGGGTGGTGATCTGTGCAATCTCCGGCGCTACACTAAAAAGTTGTTCCGGTTCTGGCGCGTTGGGGTTTTGCATATGGCCAGCGTAGTTGGCGATTGCAGCGATATCTTTGCCGCGTTTTGCTGCAAGCCGTATAGAATAATAGCCGCCACGGGAGTAGCCAACATAGCCCACAGGAATTTTGCAGGCATCCGGCAATTTTTGGAGGGTGTTTAGTGCAGCTTCCACATCGTCTTCTGTTGCAGGGTTGTGGGCAGAAGGCCAGCGCTCGATAAATCGGCCGCTCTGCCAATCGGGAGCCAAGACCAGAAATCCCTGCTCTGCCAGTGTAGTGATGTGCCGCTGATCGACTTCGTCATACCCTCGCTTGGCATGGATGTATAATACCGGCGGAAAGGGGCCGTTACCTTTTGGCGTAGCAATCTCGGCAGGCACTTCGATATCGCCGGACTGGATGGAAATTTTTTTGAGTGTAACCGTGTCGCCTGCCAATACGTTTTGGCAGACGAACGCAAAAAATAAAGCAAATAGGCTGGTTTTCATTTCTGTTTTTCCGTGTCAATGTGAGAAGGTTTTTATTATTTTTGTAAATCATAACACTGAATTTGATGCGATTATATGTTGGATGAACAGGCGTACTTGCCGATGACTGGCTGGCTGACAATATTGCGTGATCAATCATTCTGATGAGTGCTTTTGCTTTCAACAAAATCAGTCGGGAAACTATCCAGCGAATTGCGCTGGCATTAGTGCTTTCTCTTGTTGTTCATCTGGGTATTATTTATGGCATAAAGGTCAAACCAGGCGGTGCAAATATGCCCAGACAAGTAGTGATTGAAGCGCGTCTGGAAGGGGTAAAACCTCATGCTAAGCCCGCCCCTGTGCTGTTAAAAGAAGTAGTGGAAATAAAAAAAGAAGCGGTTGTCAAAGAAAAACCAATGCCAACTGTAGAGCCGCTCAAACAGGCTAAAACCGAGCCAGAGCCGCAACCTGCCATTGCACCACCCCAAAAACTGTCTTCGGATGCGTCAGAGCAAAAACAAAGCGACAGTATGCTGAGTGAGCAAAAGTCTGGTCTGCCTGCGCTGGATATTCCTTTAATGGAAGACCCTACTTTCTATCCTGCAAAACAGCTGGATGAACAACCCAAGCCTTTGCAGTCGATCAGCCCTGAATATCCTGAAGATGCCAGCGCTGCCAATATTGAAGGTGAAGTCACATTGCTTATTTTGATTGATGAGCGGGGTGTGGTGAAAGATGTTTCCGTGGTGGATGCTATTCCGGAAGGTTATTTTGAAGAGTCTGCGATAGCCGCTTTCCGCAATGCGCGCTTTGCCCCTGCCAAACGGGAAGGCAGGGAGGTGAAAAGCCGTTTTATGGTGCGAGTGCGGTACGAAGCGCCAATTCCAGACAGAAAAATTCTTCGTATCCCATCGAAACCTGTAAATTAATTAGCGCTAATCGGGTACCCCTTGGGCAATAATACCCATAATTGTCCCTGCTGCTTCATGCGGCCCGCAAGTGCTCCCGCCTCATTACCAAAACCCCAGAAGAAATCAGCGCGGACACCACCTTTGATCGCGCCACCAGTATCTTGTGCCATCACTAAACGGCTAAGGGGCTTAGTACTGTTAGGCCAGGTGGTGGAAAGGAAAACCGGTGCACCCAAGGGAATGGAGCGGGGGTCAACGGCGATGCTGCGACCGGCTGTGAGGGGGACGCCAAGGGATCCAGTTGGGCCATTTTGATGATTCGGCATCTCCCGGAAAAACACATAACTGGCATTGTTGTTTAATAACTCGGACATTTTCCCCGGATTTTTCATCGTCCAGTCTTTAATACCTTGTGCAGATGCTTTTTCAAGGGGCAGCTCGCCACGTTCAACCAGCACTTTGCCTATGGATTTATAGGGGAAGCCATTTTGGTTGGCATATCCAATTCGCACAGATTCGCCATTATCAAGTTTCACGCGGCCGGAACCCTGAATTTGTAAAAAGAACAGGTCGATAGGATCATCAACCCATAAAAATTCTGTTCCTTTCAGCGGTGATTGTGCGCTCTCAATTTCAGCACGGTTGTAATAAGGCACAACTTTATTGCCTTGAATGCGGCCTCGTAACCGCAAGCCCTTCAGTTCCGGATAAACATCAGCCAGTTCGATGTTGAGTAAATCGTCCGGCGGTCCATATAGCGGAAAGCGGTATTTTGCAGTGCGAGTGCGGCTGCCCCTTAATAAAGGCTCGTAATAGCCTGTGATCATGCCTTGAGATGTGCCATCTGGGTTAGTTGCCAGATAAGGGGTGAAATTCTGTTCAAAAAAACGTCTCAGGGATTGGTTGTCCGGGTGTTGAATTTGCTGCCCTGATTTACAGACTTGCTGCCATGCGGCCTGATTTTTCAGGCCGTTACAACTTTGCAAAAAGGCCTCCCAGGCGGTAGCCGGGTTATCATCCTGCCAGCCAGGCAAAGCTTTCCAGTCGCTTATTTGCAGTGTTGGTGCAGCTGGTTCAGGTTTGATTGAAATCGGCGGAGTTACGACTGGGGGAATGGTGATAGTCGGAGGGGCAACCATCGGTTTGGAAACTGTCGTACAGGCACTGATGCCAAATAACAGGATCAGGATGGCAAATAAGGGTGAAGCGGTTTTGATTTGGCTTTCCATGAAATTTTGGATAGAGTAATGAGTGAAAAGTTTACAAAGCATTATCTTGGGATTATATCAGAACAGCTATGGCACAACCTTACATCCCCGTACCCCACTTTATTCATGAGCGCTTCACGATTGCGATCATGTGCAATGAGTCCATGAATTTGCATTGGCAGGATGAGCAGTCAGGTATGTCTTATATGGGTAATGTTTTTCCGCAGGACTTATTGGAAGAAAAGGGTGCGGATTATGTGCTGGTCAAAAATCAGGATGGAAAAATGGTGAAAATCCGCCTTGATTTGATCCGTAATATGCCTACCCCGGTTAAATAATGCAATTTAACCTAGGTTTTAATCAGGTGAATGGCTCTAAACCATCCCCCTGCAAGCACGGGTTCATCTGAAATAACTTTAAGTTGTGGCACTTTAGCCAGCACATCTTCAAATACCACATCCATGCGCGTAGCGATCTGTGCAGATAAAGGGGTAAGTGCGCGTCGAAACCAGGCTTTTTGATTGGGCTTCAGAAACTTATCCAGCAGCAGCACGCTGCCTCCGGGCTTGAGTACCCGGGCGGTTTCGCTCAGGCATGCCAGCGGGTCAGGTACCACCGCCAAAATCAAATGGAGTACTGCATGGTCAAAGCTTTCATTTGAAAAGGGTAGGGTCAAACTGTTCCCTTGCACTAAATCAATGCGCAATTCTCCAGTTCTGGCGCTCGCCCGCTTCAGCATGGCGGCAGTCAAATCCAGCCCGGTGTAGTGGTGCGCATGAGGCAAATAGGGAATATCCAGTCCCGTGCCAATGCCATTGATCAAGATGGACAAGTTGCCATTCTGAGGCAGGTTTAGCAGGTTTTTTTTACGGATGTTCGCTGATGCGCCGGCAATGGCGGCATCATAAAATGGGGCAATGAGAGAATAGCTGAATTTCAGTGACATGAAATCTGGAAATCAAGGTTTGCGCTGATTGAAAAAAAGGCTGCCCGACCGCAGCGCAAAAGGTGCTGGTTAGTGCAGTACTCGCGGCATACTCAGGGTAAATTCAGGCACGGTTGCATCAAATTTAATACCGTCTTCAGCGACCATCTGATAACTTCCGCGCATGGTGCCAACAGGGGTGGCAATGGCCGTGCCACTGGAATATTCAAAACTCTCGCCCGGTTTGAGTAACGGTTGCTCTCCAATCACACCCAGTCCGCGCACTTCCTGAACCTGATTTTCGGCATCTGTAATTAACCAGTGTCGGCTGATCAGTTGCGCAGCCATGTTACCTGTATTGGTAATGGTCATGGTATAGGCGAACACATAACGGTCGTTATCTTCATCCGATTGCTCGGGAATGAAAACGGTTTTGGGTGTCACGGTAATTTCGTATTTTTTGCTATCAGCCATAACGCTATTGCACACGAAAATCGGTTAACTCGCAAGTGATTTGCATAAATTGATGGATTCTGGAATCGCGCCCTATGTCCAGCGCAACTATTTGAAGGTAGAATAAAGGTTTTTGCGTTTAGAAAAACATAATGCAACTTGAAGTTATGTTTGATCAAACTTTCAATCTTTATAGGGGATGTCATGTCCAAGTTTAAAATTGCGCCAAGCATATTATCTGCAAACTTCGCCAAACTGGGCCAGGAAATTACTGATGTACTCGCCTCAGGTGCAGACATCATCCATTTTGATGTGATGGACAACCATTACGTCCCTAATTTGACTATTGGTCCACTGGTATGCGAAGCAATTCGCCCACTGACCGATGCCATGATCGATGTGCATTTAATGGTCAAGCCGGTAGATCGTATCATCCCGGATTTTGCCAAGGCTGGCGCCAACATGATCACTTTCCACCCTGAAGCTTCCGAACATATTGATCGCACCATTGGTTTGATCAAAGAATGTGGTTGCAAGGCCGGCATGGTATTTAATCCAGGCACGCCACTGAACTATCTGGACCACGTTCTGGAAAAACTGGACATGGTACTGATCATGTCAGTGAACCCAGGGTTTGGTGGTCAGTCATTCATCCCTGAAGCGCTGAACAAATTGCGTACAGTCCGGAAAATGATCGATGCAACCGGCAAAGATATCTGGCTGGAAGTGGACGGTGGCGTAAAGGTTAACAACATTGCCGAAATCGCCCGTGCAGGTGCTGATACCTTTGTTGCCGGTTCAGCTGTTTACGGCGCAGGGAAAGACAGTGACCCGCATCGTTACGAAACAGTCATTGCTGCTATGCGCGCTGAACTGGCAAAAGCCTAATTTATCAAATTAAACTGACTGGAAATGTACAAGCGTTTTCAGTAGTGAGAAAGGTTAAACTCAATGCAAGACAAGTTTCCCATTGCAGTAAAAGCAGTTGTCATTGATCTGGATGGTACCCTGCTGCACACGGCTCCCGATCTGGCCGAAGCAGCCACCCGCATGGCCAGTGAACTGGCATTGCCGCCAATTGATCTGGACACGGTTAAAAGCTATATTGGAAATGGCGTATCACGACTGGTAAAAAGAGTGTTGGTGCGTGATATGACAGCCGAACCGGATGCTGAACTATTCAGCCGCGCGCTGCCAATTTATGAGAAACACTACATGGATGTGGTCAGTGCCCAGAGTAGGCCTTACCCCGGTGTGGTGGAAGGGTTGCAAGCGCTGAAGCAGGCGGGCTATCGTATGGCATGTATTACCAACAAAGCAGAAAAATTCACGGTGCCGTTATTGAAAGCTACGGGGTTGTTCGATTATTTCGAGATGATACTTTCTGGTGACTCGTTGCCCAAGAAAAAACCGGATCCAATGCCGCTGTTACATGCCTGCGAACATTTCGGTATTACGCCGCAGGAGTTGCTTCTGATCGGTGATTCGCTCAATGATACTCAGGCTGCACGCGCCGCGAAGTGCCATGTGTTCTGCGTTCCTTACGGTTATAACCGTGGCCGTAGTGTGGATGAATTGGACCTGGATGCAGTTGTGCCAACGCTGCTGGATGCAGTCAAGCTCATTAAAAAGGCTTAATGGCATGAACCACAAAGGCACAGAGGCACAAATCAGTACAAAAGCGGCATCGTGGCGATGCTGTCTTTTTGTGCTTGCGTTTGGCGCAAGCCGGATGGTTTGTATTTAACGTTTTCTCTGTGTCTAATTGTCTCTGTGGTGAAAAATCATGACTGAACAAAAATTTATCGAACTGGCTCGTCAGGGCTACAACCGGATTCCGCTGGTAAAAGAAATGTTGTCCGATCTGGACACGCCTTTATCGGTTTATCTTAAACTGGCGAATCAGCCTTTCTCCTACCTGCTGGAATCAGTGCAGGGTGGCGAACGTTTTGGCCGCTACTCGTTTATTGGACTGCCTGCTAAAACCCGTATCAGAGTCCATGGCCATCTGGTCACCGTAGAAAATAACGAAGGCATACTGGAACAGCAGGATGTTTCTGATCCGCTGGCCTTCATCAGCGACTACATGCAGCGCTTCAAAGTCTCACCCCGTCCCGGGTTGCCGCGGTTCGGGGGTGGGCTGGTAGGCTATTTTGGTTACGATACCGTGCGCTACATCGAGCCCAAACTATCCAAATCCAGCAAGCCCGATACGCTTCACATGCCGGATATCCTGCTGCTGCTGTCAGAAGAACTGGCAGTAGTGGATAATCTGTCCGGCAAGCTCTACCTGATCGTTTATGCAGACCCGTTTGTTCCTGATGCCTATTTGCTGGCTCAGCAACGCTTGCATGAATTAGGCAGAAGTCTGAATCAGCCGGTAGATGCCCCATTGCAAAGACCGGTTGCGCCAGCACAAGCGCTGTCCGAATTTGGTGAAGACGCTTTCAAGGCTGCTGTCGAACGTGCCAAACAATACATTTTTGACGGTGACATCATGCAGGTTGTGCTGTCGCAACGTATGAGCCAGCCATTTAATGCTTCACCCCTTTCCCTGTATCGCGCATTACGCAGTCTGAATCCTTCCCCTTATATGTTCTATTACGATATGGGTGGATTTCATGTGGTCGGCGCCTCACCGGAAATTCTGGTGCGCCAGGAAGGCGATGAAGTCACTGTTCGCCCCATTGCGGGTACCCGCCCTCGTGGTATTACCCGTGAAGAAGACGAAGCATTAGCCAAAGACCTGTTGTCTGATCCCAAAGAGCTGGCAGAACACCTTATGTTAATGGATCTGGGGCGTAACGACATTGGCCGCGTCGCGCAGACTGGCAGCGTCAAAGTCACGGAAAACATGAACATCGAGCACTATTCCCATGTAATGCACATTGTTTCCAACGTAGAGGCAAAACTGAAAGCAGGTCTCAATAATATGGACGTGCTGCGTGCCACATTCCCTGCCGGAACGGTATCCGGTGCAGCCAAAGTGCGCGCTATGGAAATCATTGACGAACTGGAACCCAGCAAACGGGGGGTTTACGCAGGTGCAGTAGGTTACCTGGGTTTTAACGGTGATATGGACTTAGCGATAGCTATTCGAACCGCCGTTATTCAGGATGATACTTTGTATGTGCAGGCCGGTGCCGGTATCGTGGCGGACTCTGTGCCGCAAAGTGAATGGACAGAAACCCAGAATAAAGCCCGCGCCGTGCTACGTGCCGCAGAACTGGTACTTGCCGGATTGGGAGAAACAGCACATGACTAACGTTTATAAAAAGCAAACTGAAAAAATTAAAACCATGATGGCGAGTTTGCTGTGCTTCATATATCTAACAGCGGTGGTGAAATAATATGCTGTTAATGATCGACAATTATGACTCCTTCACCTATAACCTTGTCCAGTATTTTGGAGAGTTAAATCAGGAAGTGGTGGTTTATCGTAATGATGAAATAGACCTGGATCAGGTGGCAGCGCTCAATCCTACCCATATCGTGATTTCCCCCGGGCCCTGCACCCCTAACGAAGCCGGTATATCCGTCCCGTTAATAAAGCAGTTTGCAGGTAAAACACCCATTTTAGGTGTTTGTTTAGGGCATCAGAGTATCGGTCAGGCTTTCGGCGGCAAGATCGTTCACGCCAAACAGCTCATGCATGGCAAAACTTCACAGGTTTACCATAAAGATAGAGGTGTTTTTAAAGGCCTGGCAAATCCGTTCAATGCCACACGCTATCACTCATTGGTCATTGAGCGTGAAAGTTTGCCGGATTGTCTGGAAATCACTGCCTGGACAGAAGATCAGGAAATTATGGGCGTGCGCCATAAAACCCTTGCAGTAGAAGGTGTGCAGTTTCACCCGGAATCCATACTCACGGAATATGGACACGAAATGCTGGCCAATTTTCTACGCGCGAGCACGTGAACTCACTCTCCCTTGATGGAAGGGAGCAGGGGAGAGGGTACGTAAGTGCCAAACTATTTAACCGGCATAGCCAAACAGCTAAGAAAAACACCACCGAAGCTGAAAAGAAACTATGGCAGCACCTACGGGCAAAACAGTTGTATGGATACAAGTTCAAGCGGCAGCAGCCCATAGGTGATTTTGTAGTAGATTTTGTCTGCTTCGAGAAAAAGCTGGTGGCAGAACTGGATGGCGGCCAACATGCCGATGAAGTGCATGTAATAAAAGATGCAGCAAGGACAGATTGGCTTCAATCGCAAGGATTTGTAGTGTTAAGATTCTGGAACCATGATGTGTTGCAAAATATGGATGGTGTTTGGGATGTCATTACCCAGCATTTAATGCCCGAAAGTTAATAGCTCGGACGCTTGCACGACACAGCTATGTAAATTAGCAGGTCCCTTCTCCCCTCGTTGGAGAAGGTCAGGAAGAGGGGGGCGAACCTAATTATTCCCCACCCTCTCCCCAGCCCTCTCCCATCAAGGGAGAGGGAGTAAAATAACAGGTGCAATATAAATGGACGCTAAAGCCGCAATTACAGCCTTAATAGAAAAACGCGATCTCACTCGTGAAGAAATGCTCGCAGTCATGCAGCAAATCATGGGGGGCGAAATGACCCCGGTACAAATTGCCGGCATACTGATCGGCTTGCGCTGCAAAGGCGAAACTATCACCGAGCTTGCCGCCGCCGCCCATGTCATGCGCGAGCTGGCCACCAAAGTACCCTTGCAAGATCTGGAGCATGTCGTTGACACCTGCGGTACCGGTGGCGATGGGGCTCATACCTTTAATATCTCCACAGCCAGCGCATTGGTGGCTGCCGCAGCGGGTGCCAAAGTCGCCAAGCATGGTGGTCGCTCCGTATCCAGTACCTGCGGCAGTGCCGATGTGCTGGAAGTGTTGGGCGTCAATGTAAACGTCACGCCGGATCAGGTAGCGCTATCAGTAAAAGAAATCGGTGTTGGTTTCATGTTTGCCCCCAACCACCACAGCGCTATGAAACATGCCGCCCCTGTTCGTCGGGAACTAGGTGTGCGTACCCTCTTTAATTTGCTGGGCCCAATGACCAACCCCGCCGGTGCAAAAAATCAGGTGATGGGCGTATTCAGTAAAGACCTGGTCGGAAAACTGGCTCATGTGTTGAAAGAGTTGGGCAGCCGACACGTTATGGTAGTCCACGCCGCTGATGGCCTCGATGAAATTTCCCTTGCGGGTGATACTTACGTAGCAGAACTAAAAGATGGCAACGTAAATGAATATGTTTTGAATCCCTCCCAATTTGGCTTGGCAGCCAGCAGCTCTGATTCGCTGGTAGTACATAATCTGGAAGAAGCCCAAGCCATGTTAATGACGGTACTGGAAAATCACCCCGGCCCAGCGCGGGATATCGTTGCCCTCAATGCGGGTGCAGCGATATACACATCCGGTTTGGCTGAAACGTTGGTTGAAGGCATTGAAAAAGCAAAAACAGTATTGGAAAGTGGCGCGGCCAAAGCGAAGCTGCAACAACTGATAGCATTTTCAAATCAGTTTAAAGTGCAATGAACCGCGGAGGCGCAGAGGCGCAGAGTGAAAACCAAATTATCGAGGCGATCATTGGTTGCGCAATTGAAGTGCACCGCACGTTAGGCCCCGGACTGTTGGAATCTGCCTATGAAGAATGCTTGTGCTATGAACTGTCATCTCAGGGACTCTATTTTCGCAGGCAAGTAGCGTTGCCAGTCAGCTACAAGAATATAAAATTGGATTGTGGTTATATGCTGGACTTGGTTGTTAATGAAAGAATAATCATTGAACTTAAAACAGTCGAAAAATTAGCCCCGATTCACGAAGCGCAACTGCTAACCTATCTCAAACTGTACCCTTGCACCGTAGGGCTGTTAATTAATTTCAACGTACCCATACTTAAATTAGGCATCAAGCGATTGGTTAATCAGTTTCAAGAAACCTCTGCGCCTCCGCGCCTCTGCGGTTAAAATAGCCATGCTCGAAATCATAAGCAATACTATTCAGAATTCTTGTGCACTTGAACTTAATTTAAATAACTCTGCGCCTCTGCGGTGAATAAAAACTATGTCCGATATCCTAAATAAAATCCTCTCCGTCAAAGCACAGGAAGTAGCCTCCGCACAAGCTGCCAAACCCTTACACGCAATCAAAGCTGAAGCTCAGGCACAAACTGCCCCAAGAGATTTTGTAGCCGCAATCCGCAACAAAATTCAGGCCGGCAAGTCAGCCGTTATCACCGAAATCAAAAAAGCCAGCCCCAGTAAAGGCTTGCTACGCGAAAATTTCAATCCCGCAGAAATAGCGCAAAGTTACGCCGAGCACGGTGCAGCTTGCCTGTCCGTCTTAACAGACGAACAATTTTTTCAGGGGAATACGGAATATCTCAAACAAGCACGCGCAGCCTGTAACCTGCCGGTATTACGCAAAGATTTTATGATAGACCCCTATCAAGTCTACGAAGCCCGCGCCATGGGAGCCGATGCCATATTGATCATAGTCTCCGCCTTTCAAACCCCCTCTCCCTTGATGGGAGAGGGCAGGGGAGAGGGGGCAGCAACCTTCAATCTCACCGCTATGCAAGAACTGGAGCAACTAGCTCACAAACTCAGCATGGCCGTGCTGGTAGAAGTGCATGATGGGCTTGAACTGGATGCCGCGCTGAAACTCACTACCCCACTTATCGGCATCAACAACCGCAATCTGCGCACGTTTGAAACCCACCTCGAAACGACTATCGAATTATTGTCCAGAATCCCTTCTGACCGCATTGTTGTCACCGAAAGCGGCATTCATAAACCAGAAGACGTCGCGCTCATGCGCAATCATAACGTCCATTCCTTCCTCGTCGGTGAAGTATTCATGCGCGCCGCTGATCCAGGTCAGGAGCTAGCGAGGTTGTTTGGCTAAGGCAGGTTGCCTGCTTCCAATAAAATCCGTTTAACCCCAGAGGCGCGGAGGCGCTGAGAAAGCAAAGGCCATTCCAAATTGCTTGATTCGTAAATATCCAGCCAGGCAAATCCCTAACGGTACTATTAACAACTTTCACAAGCCCCGTTTTCCTCTGCGCCTCTGCGCCTCCGCAGTAAAAAACTGCCCTGTGCTATTCTCTCAAGACCGCAAATCAATGTTGCAAAAAAACAACATAAATAATTGCTAATGTTACCTATTGATCATTAAAAGCTTGTCATGACTTTTCACTATTTGGCACAATGGGTTCAACTTCTCAGTTTTAGAGAGGTAAATTTTGCGACGACAGTATTAAAGTTGCAAACGCAAAATGTAAACTCAAACCAATTTACGGAGAAACACATGAACAAGAAACTAATCGCATTGGCAATTGCAAGTGCTTTAGCAGCACCTGTTGCCATGGCTGATGGTGGTAACGTTAAAATTTCTGGTCAAATGAATTTTTCATATGACTTAATCAAGGGCAATGCTGGTGGTACAGCAAACCAGACCATGAGCAACGTTTCCAGCAATGCTTCCAACATCATTTTCAGCGGTGACGAAGATCTGGGCAATGGCCTGAAAGCTGTATGGCAAGTTCAAACCTACTTCACCGGTGGTGGAACAGGTAATACCGATTCTACTTGTTCTGACAGTAGTGTTGGTTGTGGTAACACCTTCGCAGGTCTGACTGGTGGTTTCGGTGGTGTTTATCTGGGTAAAAATGATACCCCATTCAAGACCATCGGCCGTAAGGTTGATCTGTTTGGTAACACCTTGGGCGACTCACGTAACCTGATTTCTTCAGCTACACTAGTTAATGCAGCAGGTACTACTGTAGCTAAGAATGATAGCTGGGATCTGCGTCCATCCAGCATGGTATGGTATGCATCCCCATCTATGAGTGGCTTCCAGGTTATCGCTGGTTACGTTACCAACGCTAACAATCTTACCGCTGGTAATGCAAATCAAATTGGTGCTACCAGTGCTACTTCTGTAGCTGCTATCTACGCAAATGGTCCAGTATTTGCTGGTTTGGCTTGGGAAAAGCATCAAGTTGGCGGTACCAACGATGCGCCTAAAGCTTGGCGTCTGACTGGTGGATATGATTTCGGCGTAGCTAAAGTTGTTGCTTTGTATGAAGATACCAAGAATACAACTGCTGCTGCCAATACCGATGATGACCGTAAGGTTTGGGGTCTGGGCGCTGCGTTCAAATTGGATGGAGCTAACACCCTTAAGGCGCAATACTACAAAGCCAAAGATATTGGCAACGTAAGCAACACCGGTGCTAATATGTGGGCTTTGGGTGCAGACCACGCTATGTCCAAGCGTACAACCGCTTATGTTGCATATGCTAGAACCAACAACAAAAACGGTGATACAACTGCTAACGTGTTCCCAGCATACAGCGTTTCAGGTGGTGGTCACGGTGATAACGCAGGATCTGTTGGTACACAAGCTACCAGCGGTGTTAGCGTAGGTATGATTCACAACTTCTAATTTGGCTGATTTAAGCTAGATTATTGGTAGTGTCTTAAAACGGGCGTCTTCGGACGCCCGTTTTTTATTTCAGATTGTGATCGTATTGGTGCTTTGCTACGTATAATGGCAAGCATGTCGACAGTTTTACCATTAATAACCCACTTCGCTGGTTTGGATGAAACCAATCAGGCTGCCAACCACTGCGTTGCCTGCGGACTATGTCTTTCCCATTGCCCTACCTACCGTAAAACAAAATCTGAAGCAGATTCTCCGCGTGGTCGTATCGCCTTGATGAAAGGGGTGCTGGAAAACCGATTATCCCTCAGTGAGCGCTTTATTCAGCATATTGATTTGTGTATGACTTGCCGTGCCTGTGAAAATGCCTGCCCCTCAAAAGTGGAATATGGCCGTGCGGTGGATGGTGTTCGCCAGTTAATTAAACAAAAAAGACCAAACCCCTCAGGGGCTAAACGTTATCGAGCATTAAGTAGCGTTGTAAATAACCCCTTTAAACTACGATCTTTTGGGCGAGCAATTCGTCTGTATCAGCAATCTGGTTTGCAATATTTGCTTCGAAAATCCAGCCTATTGCAGCGTTTTGGTTTGGCAGGGTTGGAAGCTGAGTTGCCTGAATTGCCTGAAATTCACAATTGGAAAGAAATTTACCCAGCCCTGGGTTCGATGAGAGCAGAAGTAGGGCTGTTTCTGGGCTGTGTGGCACGTTTGACCGATGTCGAAGTGCTGAATGCATCAGTATTTGTATTGAATCGCTTGGGATATACGGTGCATGTCCCTAAGCAGCAGGGGTGTTGTGGAGCAATGCACCAGCATGCGGGTTTTTCGGATGAATCAACCAAGTCAGCAAAGCAGAACAGTAAGGCATTTGAAGGGTTAAAACTCAGTGCTGTTATTTCAGTCGCATCCGGTTGCGGAGCCATGTTAAGTGAGTACAATCACCTAATCAGTGTGGAGGGAGCGGATATCGCGACCAAGGTCATGGATGTCAGCGCGTTCTTATCTCAGGCAGAAGGGTGGGAGGGTATTACTTTAGACTCACTTGATACCAAGATTAGGGTGCAAGACCCCTGTACATTACGCAATGTGCTTCATGCTGAAAAGTCAGTGTATACCCTGCTGGGTCGTATTCCTCTGGCTGAAATCGAGCCTTTGGAGGGCAATGACCAATGTTGTGGTGCGGCTGGACTGTATCATTTACAGCAACCAGAGATGGCAGGTTTACTTCGGGATGATAAACTGAACGCATTGCGTCAGTGCGATACAACTTATCTAGCAACTTCCAATGTGGGTTGCGCCTTGTGGTTGGCGCAAGGGTTGCGAAGTCAAGGTATGCAGATTGAAGTAATACATCCCGTCACTTTATTGGCCAGGCAAATGGGGTTCACCGGAAAATGTTGAATATAGATCACGTCATTATTAATTTTGATAAAGGGTTGCGTACGCTGTTTACGAAAGCGCAAACAGCAAGACCCCTGCCTGGAGCAGATTTGCCAGAGCCTGACTTAACCAGCACAGAAAAACGCTTGGCAGGCGCCCTGATGCGCATCAATCATAGTGGCGAAATCTGTGCCCAAGCGTTATATCAGGGGCAGGCTCTGACCGCGCGTGACCCTCAAACCCAAAAAGCACTGAAGCAGGCAGCAGCAGAAGAAACAGAGCATTTGGCCTGGTGCGAAAGCCGGATCCAGGCATTGGGTACCCACAAAAGCTTTCTTAATCCTTTGTGGTACACCGGATCATTAGCCATTGGCGCATTGGCAGGCGCCATTGGGGATAAATGGAGTTTGGGTTTTTTGGCGGAAACGGAACACCAAGTGGGTGCGCATCTGGAAGGGCATTTGCAGCGTTTGCCTGCGCATGATGAAAAAAGTCACGCTGTGCTGGTGCAAATGAGAGAAGATGAAGCAAAACATGCAACCACCGCCCTGCAGCATGGCGGTGTGGAGCTGCCAGTTCCAGTTAAGCAAGCAATGAAACTCAATTCAAAGGTCATGACAACCGTAGCATATTGGGTGTGATGCCTTTAACGGTAATAACAAACTTTAGGAGTAATGGTATCAATGCAGAATTTTCAAGATAATCTGGCAACGCTGGAAAATACAGATAGTTTTGGCAATATGAAATTGTTTGGAGAAAGCGGTGAGGTAGAAGCAGGCATAGAAAACAAACCGGGCGCCCAGGGCTCCTTCCGGGTTTACTACCATGTGTCCAAAAAATGGGGTGGAATCGGCCCTAAGGCAGCACAGGAAGCGCTGGATTTGTTTGCAGAGCACACTGAAGATGCGCGTCAGAATCCCGGTAAACATCCCAATATCGATCGCCTGTTTGAAGTGATCGACAAAGATATTTACTACGCTGTACGCTGCTACCCAGTCTAAACAGTGAATATCCCCAGGGTTTTCTCAGCGCCTCCGCGCCTCTGCGGTGAGTGCTCTGTATGTAAAAGTTGTAACTAGATTATTGGATTTCAATAATCTTAAAATCATGGGTAATTTCAGCCGTTTTACCTATCATGATAGAGGCTGAGCAGTATTTTTCTGCAGACAGCTTGATAGCCCGCTCAACTTGCTCTGGCTTTAAATTTTTCCCGGTGACAATAAAGTGCAGGTGGATGCGGGTAAATACTTTTGGGTCGCTATCTGCTCTGTCGGCACTGATTTCCGCAACGCAATCGGTAATGTCTTGCCTCTGTTTTTTGAGAATGAGGACGACATCAAAGGAAGAGCATCCTCCTAAGCCTAGCAGTATGAGTTCCATTGGGCGCGCACCCAAATTACGTCCGCCAGCTTCAGGCGAACCATCCATCAATACGGCATGATTGCTTTCCGTTTCACCTAAAAAACTGACCCCTTCAACCCATTTAATACGTGCCTTCATACGAATTTTCCTTCTCTTGGATTATTTTGCGCATCATCTTAACAGATCAGGTAAATGGTCTGTTAATTCTTGAATTGATACCACACTAACCCGATCATCTCATGAATTGCGTAGTAACTTTTGAGGAATGCCACAGCGTTCGGCATAAAATCCATTATCGAGACGTGCTTATCAGAACTAAAAACAGTGGGTGCGGGAATAACATGAAAACCGGCTTTTTCAAAAGAGGCTACCGCTCGAGGCATATGCCATGCTTGGGATACCAGATAAATAGTATCAATCCCGGACTGGTGCAAGATTTTAAAGCTGTAAATGGCATTTTCGTAAGTGTTACTGGATTGATCTTCAACCCAGCGAACCGGCACATGAAAATCTCTCTCTAATGCATCCTTCATAAGAATGCCCACGGGAGTATCCCCTGTGGGGTTTCCGCCACTGACCAATATCGGTAATCCGCTACGCCGCTGTAAAGTCGCTCCGTAACGCACCCGTTGTAAACTCAAGGCATCAACTGTATCGCCGCCATATTCTGGTGCGCTGGAATTAGCCCCCGCGCCTAATATAACGATCGCGCCAGCATTGGGATTGAGTGAAGTGACAGCCGGGAAAGTTTCAAGGCTGCCAAGTAATGTGCTTGCAACAAATGGGGTTGATAGAATAAAAAGAAATAAAAATGAACTAACGATAAGGCTTTTCCCTAATCGTGGATGTTTTTTCACGGTGGCCAATCCTGCTATTCCCAATACGAGTAAATTAATCGGTGGAAGAAGAAAAGCGCTAACAAAATTGACAATAATCCAATTCATGGGTGATTCCACTTGAAATAAAAAGAGAAAATGTGATTAATAAAGAATTCGGGGTGATAAGAAAAAATAGTTGCGCAAAATATTATTATATTAGATAATGCTAACACATCAGGACGCTTCCCCATCTTAATAAGCGTCTTGATGGTGTCTCCTCCATCCCCCTTCTTTGGTGGATTTTAGCGCAACCTAAATAGGTTGCGCTTTTTTTTCTAAAATAGGTGGTGGAGCTAAACATGGTAGAATGGGTAAAAGCCAATCTGGTTAACGCTAACAGAAAGCTAAAGTATGTCGGAAAGAGAAATAATCCAATTATGGTTTGACAACATGATGGCTTTTGACATAAAATTTGCGACTTTCTCAAATTAATAAGTGACTGAGGTTTCTGAATGAAAACCTTCTCTGCTAAATCGCATGAGGTAACACACGACTGGTTTGTGGTTGATGCCACAGATAAAGTTCTAGGCCGTCTCGCTAGCGAGATTGCACACCGTTTGCGCGGTAAACATAAAGCAATCTATACACCTCACGTAGACACCGGTGATTACATCGTTGTGACTAATGTGGAAAAATTGCGTGTTACTGGCAATAAAGAACAAGATAAAATTTACTACCGTCATACCGGTTATCCGGGCGGTATTTATGAAACAAACTTTGCAAAAATGCAGGCTCGTTTTCCAGGTCGTGCACTTGAAAAAGCAGTTAAAGGCATGTTGCCCAAAGGTCCTTTGGGTTATGCCATGCTGAAAAAACTCAAGTGCTACGCTGGTGCGGAGCATCCACATATTGCTCAGCAACCTGTAGCATTGGACATTTAAGGATAAACCATGGTCGGAAACTATCATTACGGTACTGGTCGTCGTAAAAACGCTGTTGCCAGAGTATTTATTAAGCCAGGCAAGGGCGATATCACGGTAAATGAAAAGCCAGTAGATATTTATTTTTCTCGCGAAACTGGCCGTATGGTCGTGCGTCAGCCTTTGGTCTTGACCAATCATGAAGGCACCTTTGATATCATGGTAAACGTGATTGGCGGTGGTGAATCAGGTCAGGCTGGTGCGGTTCGTCATGGCATTACTCGCGCGCTGATTGAGTATGATGCAAACCTGAAGCCTCAATTGAGAGCCGCTGGTTTGGTCACGCGTGATGCACGTGAAGTTGAGCGTAAGAAAGTAGGTCTGCGTAAAGCACGTCGCGCAAAGCAATTCTCCAAGCGTTAATTTTAATTACCGTTTGTTTAAAAAGCCGCCTTCGGGCGGCTTTTTTATTGCCTAATGGGTATTCCATGGTTATTATAAAAAGTTCTCGAATTGAATTGATGGGGGAAGATAGTGATTAAAGTAGGTATTGTCGGTGGCACTGGCTACACTGGTGTAGAGCTGCTTCGTCTTTTGGCGCAGCACCCGAAAGTAGAACTGAAGGCAATCACTTCACGTAAGGAAGCGGGAATGCCAGTAAGCGAGATGTTTCCCAACTTGCGTGGCCGAGTAAATTTAAAGTTTGCTGACCCTAGCGAAGCTCCCTTGAAGCATTGTGATGTGGTGTTCTTTGCAACGCCCAATGGCATTGCTATGCAGCAAACGCGAGAGTTGCTTGATTCGGGTGTGCGAGTTATTGATCTTGCAGCGGATTTTCGCATCAAAGATGTAGGTGTATGGGAGAAATGGTATGGAATGGAGCACGCTTGCCCTGATTTAATCGAAGAGGCGGTATATGGACTGCCTGAAATGAACAGGGAAAAAGTCAAAACAGCCCGTTTGGTTGCAAACCCCGGCTGTTACCCGACTGCAGCACAACTGGGATTTTTGCCGTTGATAGAAGCAGGTGTTGTGGATGTTGAGCATCTGATTGCTGATTGCAAGTCCGGTGTCAGTGGTGCAGGGCGTAAGGCGGAAGTACACGCCCTTTTTGCAGAAGCATCTGATAATTTTAAAGCATATGGGGTGGCTGGGCACCGGCACTTGCCTGAAATTAAGCAAGGTCTCTCTCTGATGGCGGGTAAACAGGCTGGTTTAACATTTGTGCCTCATCTGACACCATTAATAAGAGGGATTCATGCCACGTTGTATGCGCGTCTTACTAAAGACGTGGATTTGCAGGCGCTGTTTGAAAAGCGCTATGAAAGCGAACATTTTGTTGATGTCATGCCAGCGGGCTCGCATCCTGAAACACGCTCAGTCAGGAGCGCGAATTTTTGCAGAATCGCCGTACATCGTCAGCAGGAAGGCGATATGGTGGTTGTATTGTCAGTAATTGATAACCTGGTGAAAGGCGCTTCTGGTCAGGCAGTGCAAAATATGAACATCATGTTCCGACTGGATGAGGCTATGGGCCTGGAGCAAATACCTCTGCTGCCATGAAGTTAGTTCGAGCGGTTAGGCGCAAGTTTGGAATTGCCGTGCCACGCATGTCAATTCGTAAACATGTGGTCTGGTACTGGCGCTGGTTGTTTATGGTCTCAGCTTTTGCAGTGGGGTTGGCACTGGCTTGGTGGATGTATGACATAGGAAGCGCGCTAACAGGTTTGGATCATAGAGAAACGCGCCAGGAATTGACGGACTTGAGAGAACGTTTGTCTAAATTGCAGCGCGAAACCGGTAAATTTGAAGCAGAAGCTGTTGTGGCCAGACGACAGGTTGAAGTTGAAATAGCAACGCAACGGGAATTGGCAAAGTCCGCCAAGGCGCTTCAGGACGAGAATGCACGTCTTAAAGAGGACATTACTTTTTTTCGTAATTTGATGTCTACTGATAGTAAAGCTGGATCAGCAGTCCGTTTGTACCGCTTTAAGGTGGAACATAGTGGTTTCCCCAACGAATATCATTACCAGTCGTTATTTTTGCAATCAGGGAAAAGAGGACAGGACTTTCAGGGGCGGGTAAGGTTTTTGGCGAATACTTTGCAGAAAGGAAAAAAGATTGTTATTCCAATTGCGAGCGCTGGATCAAATAATGTTTTAGATGTCGCGCTGGATTTTAAATATTATCAGCGAGTTGAAGGTATTTTTCAGGTTGCACCTGGCACGGAAGTGAAAAGCGTAGAGGTGCGTGTTTTTGAGAAGGGTGCTTTGCAGCCCCTGTTTACACAGACCGTGAACATATCTTAGAAAAGGATCAACTATGTTTTTCAAAAATAAGCGAAGCAAACCTCAAAGTAAGATCGGTAGTTTGATTGGTGCTGGTACAACGCTTGAAGGGAATGTGAAGTTTTCAGGTGGGTTACACGTTGATGGCTGCATAAAAGGAAGTGTCAGTTCAGAAGGTGATAAGCCTTGTACACTGGTTCTGAGTGAGCAGGCGGTGATTGAAGGGGCGATTAATGTATCTCATGTCGTAATTAATGGTACAGTGATCGGCCCAGTTAATGCCTCTGAATATGTGGAACTTCAATCAAAATCCAGGGTCACAGGTGATGTGTGCTATAAAACGCTGGAAATGCACCTTGGGGCAGTTGTTGAAGGGAAACTTATACATCCCCATGGGAATGAGCCAGCTCCGATAGTTGAATTGAAAACTGCGACTAATAATTGACCTGTCAGCAATAGTTGATAGATAATAGTAACTTAATATGTGCAAGGAGTTATCATGAATGCAGTAACCGAAATGGAAAGCCCTTTGAATTTTACCGATAGCGCAGCTAGCAAGGTAAAAGAGCTGATCGAAGAAGAAGGAAATGCGGAACTGAAATTACGCGTGTTTGTTAGCGGTGGCGGATGCTCAGGTTTTCAGTATGGCTTCACTTTTGATGAAGTGGTTAATGAAGATGATACGGCTTTGCAGAAGAATGGCGTTACACTGCTGATCGATCCAATGAGCTTTCAATATCTGGCAGGTGCAGAAATTGACTATCAGGAAGGTCTGGAAGGCGCGCAGTTTGTCATTAAGAATCCAAATGCCACTTCTACTTGTGGGTGTGGCTCTTCTTTCTCAGCTTAAATAAAATTTTGCTGATTCATTGGGAGGCGAATTTCGCCTCCTTTTTGTTTTTTGGGAGCCGTAATGAACGAATACGTACCAGGCCTTGAGGGTGTACCAGCCACAAAATCAAACATATCCTTCATCGATGGTGAAAAAGGTCTGCTGGCCTATCGTGGCTATCCGATTGAGGTGCTAACCAAACAAAGTACTTTCGAAGAAACTGCGCTGTTGCTGTTGGATGGCGAATTGCCCAATGCTCATGATCTGGAAGAATTTGATCGGCAGATGCGCAAAAATCGTCGGGTGAAATTCCGTATACGTGAATTAATGCGGCAATTGCCTCCAACCGGTCATCCGATGGATATGTTGCAATCCATGGTTGCCTGTCTGGGTATGTTTTATCCAGGCAGCGACTGTTTAACGGGCGACGCTTGTGAAGACCTGAATTATGTTCATAACATGTCGGTGAAAATTGTGGCACGTATGCCAACAATGATTGCCATGTGGGAACATATTCATAATGGCTACGACCCGATAGAGCCCCGTACAGATCTGACACATGCCGAAAATTTCTTGTGGATGTTAACGGGTACTGACCCAGATCCGGAAATGGCGCGTATTCTCGATGTGTGTTTAATTCTACACGCTGAGCATACGATTAATGCCTCAACTTTTGCCGTGTTGGTAGCTGGGTCAACGTTGGCTAGTCCTTATGCCGTTATTACATCGGGTATTGCTGCACTGTCAGGCCCGTTGCATGGTGGAGCAAACCAGCAGGTTATCAAAATGCTGGAAGAAATTGGCAGTCCTGAAAAAGCAGGTGCTTACATTGAAAAACAACTGTCTGCAAAAAAGAAAATCTGGGGCTTTGGTCATCGAGAATACTCAGTTAAAGATCCTCGAGCAGTTATTCTTGAAGGATTGATGCATAATCTGGTGGAAACAAGATCTGGAGAAGTGGGGCCGTTGTTTGAGATCGCCTTGGCTGTGGAAAAGGCGGCGACTGAACGGTTAGCAGGGAAAGGTATTTACCCGAACGTAGATTTCTATTCAGGTGTGTTGTACAGGGAAATGGGTATAGAGCCTGACCAGTTTACTTCTATATTTGCCATGGCACGTTGCGCAGGTTGGCTGGCACATTGGAAAGAACAACTGGGCCAGAACCGCATTTTCCGTCCTACCCAAGTATATACCGGTGAGCGGGATAAAGCTTATATCTCAATAGATAAGCGCGGTTAATATAACAAGTAGCCTTGAAAGTAAAATGGCCGGTCAGATTTCTGACCGGCCATTTTTAAATGTAATATTCTCAAACAGGCTTTATCGGATTAAACTGGATAAATTGCGCCTAAAATACAAGGGTGTTTTGCACCTGTCACAGCCGGCAAGTTGCCTGCAAGTCCAAGTGATGTTTGTCTCGCTAACCACGCGAATGCAAAAGCCTCCAGCCAATCTGCATCTACACCTAGTTCGTCAGTTGGAGCGACATGTTGGATGCTAAGGGTTTTCTGCATTGAAGAAAGTAATGTGCCATTTCTCGCGCCACCACCACACAGATAGATTTCCTCTGCTCCACTGCAGTGCTTCGAAATGGCTTCAGCGATACTTTTGACCGTCAGTTCCAGTAAGGTTGCCTGTACATCCTCAGGCCTTTCGTTACCTGACAGGAACTGCATCAGCCAAGGAAGGTTGAAGTTTTCGCGCCCTGCACTTTTTGGGGGTAGTTGTTGGAAAAAAGAATGGCTAAGTAACTTCTGTAAAAGTTCGGAAATCACCACGCCACTTTTTGCCCAATCGCCATTTTTGTCATAGGGGTGGCCTGCGTGTTTTAAACACCAGGCATCCATAAGCAAGTTGCCGGGGCCGCAATCAAATCCAATTGTGTTGCCGCTCAAAGGAAGATTTGTCAGGTTGCTGATACCACCAATGTTAACAATGACGCGGTGTCGTTCCGGATGCTGGAACATGGCGGCATGAAAGGCAGGTACTAAAGGAGCGCCTTGTCCGCCAGCTGCGATATCTCGACTGCGAAAATCCGCAATGGAAGTAATGCCTGTTAATTCAGTCAGCAGTGATGGGTTGTTCAGTTGTATCGTGTAGCCGGCGTCAGGTTGGTGGCGTATGGTTTGTCCATGTACACCAATTGCGGTAACAGCTTTTGCCGAGATCGAGCATTTAAAAAGCAATTCGTTAACAGCGCTCGCGTAACGACGTGCTAAATCGCTAGAAACAACAGCGCATGTGTGCAGTTCATTGTCAGAGGGGGTGTGCAAAGCAAGAAGTTGTTGCCGCAGCTCTTCGGGGTAAGGGTGGTATACGCTCTGAATCAAGTGTGAGGCTGTGTCAGAAAAGGCGACTAATACTGCGTCAATGCCGTCCAGGCTGGTGCCAGACATAAGGCCAACAAAGTATGTTTGAGATTCCAATATTTTGGAGGATGGGGTCACACAATCATGAGAATGTTAGCGTAACCCCACGTTCCTTATTGTTGTGAATTAATCAAGACTAGCCAGATTGGTGCCGCGAAGCAAACTCAAGCGAGTCATCAATGGGGCGACAGCATTGTCGAAATCATGTTTGTATGCAGCAGCAATAGGGAATGCAACCGGCATGTCAACAGACAGCGGATTGTGTTGAACGCCAGCAATGCGGAACTCGTAGTGCAAGTGAGGGCCAGTCGCCAGTCCCGTCATGCCAACAAAGCCTATTACATCGCCTTGATTCACTTTGGAACCGCGATGCAATCCTTTCGCAAAGGCTGATAGATGGCCATAAGCAGTGCTGAACTTTCCTTGATGCTGCAATAAAATGAAGTTGCCGTAACCTCTTTCCGTACCGATAAAGGCAACTGTAGCATCGGCAACAGCTTTGATCCGGGTGCCAGTAGGAGCAGCGTAATCAACGCCTTTATGTGCACGCCATTTTTGAAGGATGGGGTGGTAGCGGGCAGTCGTAAAGCCAGAGCTGATTCGAGAAAACTCTAATGGAGAGCGCAAAAACGCTTTACGTAAATTCTTTCCCTCGGGTGTGTAATAACCGCCATGGCCCTGTTTGTCTTGAAAATAAACAGCGCGATAGGTTTTTCCCTGGTTTGTAAACTCAGCAGCAAGTATTCTGCCGGTCTTAACAGGCTCACCATTATTATAAAAAGATTCGTAAACGACGGTGAAGCGATCGCCTTTACGTAAATCCTGATGGAAGTCCACATCCGTTGAAAACATATCAGCCATCTGAACGGCAATGGAGTCAGGCAGATTAATAGCGTCGGTCGCTGCGAACAGAGAGCTTTTAATTTCCCCTGACTTCATGGAAACACGATTCTCGAGCTGAACGGGCTCTTCTTTTGCTTTAAAGCTGTCACCATCTTTCTCAACTTGCAGCATGGTGCCATCGGAATGGATGTAACGTAAGGTCAGTAGTTCACCATCGTTATTGGTTTGTGCGCTAATAATTTTACCTGGGCGTAACTGATATAGCGTTGATGCATCCTTACTGCTATTCAGGAAACTAAGTGCATCAGGGTCGTTAATTTTAAGGCGGGACAATAACCCAGCAACGGTATCACCGCGCTGAATTCTTTCGGCACGCCAATATTCTGAATTACTTTCTTCGGCAATCTTGGCAGTAGGTAAGGGAAGCTGCTCAATAATGGTTTGCACGGAAACTTTACCGGTATCGGTTTGTGGTGCAATACCAAAAGCAGCGACAATTCCGAAAAGCGGTATGCTGGAAAGCCCCACCAGCCAACGTAAACCAAATTTTCGTTCTTGTTCGTTTTGCTTTTGCGTTAAAATCGCATCTTCAATATTATTCATTTTGTCTCATCGGTATTTTATAGCTAGACGACAGGATACCAAAAAATAGCTGGGCGGCCAAATTATGATTTGTTCATTTTCCCCTGAGCAATCTGAAACTTAAATATAAACGAAGAGAATTAATAGAGGAAAGTATGACGAATATCGAAGAAGCCCTTCATCTCATCAAGCGTGGCAGTGAAGATTTGCTGGTTGAGCAAGAGCTGAAAGATAAACTGGCATCGGGTAAGCGGCTGCGGATCAAAGCGGGCTTTGACCCCACTGCCCCGGATCTGCATTTGGGTCATACGGTATTGTTAAACAAGTTAAGGCAATTCCAGGAACTGGGGCACGAAGCCATGTTTCTGATTGGCGACTTTACTGGCATGATTGGCGATCCAACTGGTAAAAATGTAACGCGAAAGCCGCTGACACGCGATGAAGTCATAGAAAATGCGCGCTCTTACGAGCAGCAGATTTTCAAAATTCTCGATCCTGAAAAAACCCTGGTTATGTTTAATTCGAGCTGGATGAATGCCATGAGTTCAGCCGATTTAATCAGTCTTGCTGCCAAACATACCGTCGCTCGAATGCTTGAAAGAGATGACTTTCATAAACGGTACAACAGCGGACAACCAATTGCCATACACGAATTTCTCTATCCATTAATACAAGGCTACGACTCAGTGGCAATGAAGTCGGATGTAGAATTGGGTGGCACTGATCAAAAATTCAATCTTCTAGTGGGGCGTGAACTGCAAAAGCACTTTGGACAGTCACCACAAGTGGTGCTCACGATGCCAATACTGGAAGGTTTGGATGGTGTTCAGAAAATGTCCAAATCATTAGGGAACTATATTGGTATCAGCGACGTTCCTGATGAAATGTTTGGCAAGATCATGTCAGTCTCCGATGATCTAATGTGGCGGTATCTTGAGTTGTTGAGCTTCAGGCCAATATCTGAAATTGAAAAATGGAAGCAAGAAGTCGCGCAAGGAGCAAACCCTCGCGACGTAAAAATCCGCCTTGCAGAGGAAATGATCGAACGCTTTCATAGTCGTGCTGATGCAACCCGCGCTCACGAAAATTTTATTGCCCGATTTCAAAAGGGCGCAACACCCGATGAAATGCCCGAGGTTGAATTAAAAGCAGATGCAGATGCCTTATCTTTAATGCAGGTGATCAAACAAGCCGGCCTTACAGCAAGTACGTCGGAAGCTATGAGAATGGTAGACCAGGGAGGCGTCAAGATTAATGGCGAAAAAGTGACCGATAAAACCATGTCAATTCCTAAAGGTGAAACATTGGTCTTGCAAGTAGGTAAGCGTAAATTTGCAAGGGTAACCATATCCTGAGCATATTAGTATGGAAGTATATTTAACGCTAAACGTGTGTGAAATAGAATTAGTAACGGTAAATGCAGGCAAAGAGAAAACTTAGTTATTTGTAATTGCTTGATACGAATGACTATATAAAATATATGTAAAGTAAATGTAATAAAGTCTTGACCGTAGTTAATGTGGCTGTATAATTCGGCTTCTTCCTGAGGCCTGTATGGCAAAGGGGAACAGCGGTGTGAAGGGGGGTGTAAATACTTCTTGACAATGCGGCTGAGGTCGGTAGAATACGCACCTCTCGTTAAGCACGAGAAGGCAGCAAAAAAGCAGTAACCGTTCTTTAAAAATATACAGTCGATAAGTGTGGGCGCAAGTCTTTGGGCACATCGAACCTGAGCAATTGGGTGCTGATGAAACTAAAAGAGTAAA